>DATCAO010000300.1:0-2491 GCA_036512575.1 Puia sp. | reverse complement strand
CATCATCCGGCGTCGTACTGTTTTTAGAAACAGAACAACTCGTCGTTCCGGCGAGTACCAGTGCGGCTATCAGGAATAAATAGGGTCGTTTCATGGCGAAAGCATTTAGAAGTTTCAATCTTAAGTTACTACTTTTGAGCGTCTTAACAAAATTACAAATAATAATCACCTGCATTTGCAAAATACAGGGCTGAAATGTTAAAATGAGCAAAATCAAGTTTCGCCCGAATGACCTGAATTATGAGTAAAGAAATCACCAGTCGCCAGGAAGACTATGCACAATGGTATAACGACCTGGTTATTAAAGGCGGGCTTGCTGACTATTCTGCCGTAAGGGGATGTATGGTTATTAAACCATATGGATTTGCCCTTTGGGAAGAAATGCGCGACACCCTTGACCAGATGTTTAAAGATACCGGTCACGAAAATGCTTATTTCCCGTTATTCATTCCCAAAAGCTTCCTGAGCCGTGAAGCGGCCCATGTGGAAGGGTTTGCAAAGGAATGTGCAGTGGTTACCCATTACCGCCTTAAAATGGACCCCGATGGGGGCGGCATTATCGTGGACCCCGAAGCTAAACTTGAGGAAGAATTGATCGTGAGGCCAACCAGTGAAACGATTATCTGGAATACGTACAAAACCTGGATACAGTCTTATCGCGATCTTCCGCTGCTGATCAATCAGTGGGCCAATGTGGTCAGGTGGGAAATGCGTACGCGACTCTTCCTCCGTACCACGGAATTTCTCTGGCAGGAAGGTCACACTGCCCATGCCAGTTCGGAGGAAGCGATTGCGGAATCCAGGCTTATGTTAAAAGTCTATGCCGATTTTGTTGAAAATTATATGGCGGTTCCAGTAATCCGCGGAGTAAAATCTGAAAGCGAACGGTTTGCCGGGGCTATAGAAACCTATTGCATAGAAGCACTGATGCAGGATGGAAAAGCACTCCAGGCGGGAACCTCTCATTTTCTGGGACAGAATTTTGCCAAAGCTTTCGACGTTAAATTTTCAGATAAACAAAACAAACTCGATTATGTATGGGCAACGAGCTGGGGCGTAAGTACCAGGCTGGTGGGTGCATTGGTTATGGCTCACAGTGATGACGATGGTTTGATCCTTCCTCCGCGTATTGCACCGGTACAGGTGGTCATCATTCCCATTTATAAAGGAGATGACCGAAAGGAACAACTGGATGCCAAAGGAAAGGAAATCGCAGCTGCTTTGAAGAAAACCGGTATCCGCGTGAAATTCGACAGTAATGATAATAATCGTCCCGGTTGGAAATTTGCTGAATATGAGAAAAAAGGCGTTCCGATTCGCATTGCGATGGGTCTGAGGGATATGGATAATCAGACTGTG
This sequence comes from Puia sp., assembly GCA_036512575.1. GTDB lineage: Bacteria > Bacteroidota > Bacteroidia > Chitinophagales > Chitinophagaceae > Puia. The sequence continues at coordinate 1,132 of DATCAO010000300.1, read as the reverse complement.
GAGATTGCCAGGCGGGATACCAAAGAAAAAATGACCCTGCCCCAGGAAAAGCTAGTCGAATACGTTGAGAAACTCCTTGATGAAATCCAGCAGGCTATGTATCAGAAAGCACTGCTGTACCGCGACGCGCATATTACCAGAGCTGACAGCTGGCAGGAGTTTGAGGAACTGCTTGACCAGAAAGGAGGTTTTATTTCAGCTCATTGGGATGGAACGCCGGAATCGGAAGAAGCAATTAAGGAAAAATTAAAAGCGACTATACGATGTATCCCGCTGAATAATCCGCAGGAAGATGGAATTTGCATTTACAGTGGTAAACCCAGCAGAGAGCGGGTTTTGTTTGCTAGAGCATACTGATCGTTGGGAAACATGGTATTCGCCGAAATATTCGCTACATTATATTCAAATTATTACCCAAAAAATAACCTCCATGGAACAGCAAGGAAGTCTTTTTGACCTGCATCTGGATCAGCAATCTGCGAATTATTTAAGCGAAGCGGCACGATGGGGCCGTTTGCTTTCCATTGTTGGTTTCATTTACTGCGGACTTATGGCTGTTTGTGGCTTATTTCTGGGATCCATGATGACCAGGATGATGTCGTCAAGTATCGGCGGAACCGATGCGGTGATATCGGGCGTGGGCACGGCGTTTATAAGTTTTTTTATCATTCTCATGGCGCTGATCCTGTTTTTCCCGGCTTATTATTTATTCAATTTCTCCTCGAAAGTGCGCAGGGCCCTGCGAAATAATGATCAGGCAGTTCTGGCTGATTCGCTCAAAAACCTGAAATCCTATTTCAAGTTTTTCGGAATACTCATCATTATCGTACTGTCTTTTTATGCACTTGCACTGATCTCAGCGATCATTGGTGCCATGGTGGGGCACAGGCCCTGATCAGCGGCTGGAATAGTAGTTATAATCTTTGAGCAGGGTTTCGAGAAAATCCTGCGCATCCTGGTCGCATTGCATATTCAGTTTCCATTTTATTCGTTCTGCAATACGGAAAGCCAGATTATGGTTACTGTTTTTTTTAACGGAATCAATAATCATTTTGAGAGAATTAATGTCTTTATCACTCATATGCATCACCTGAGGATAACGTGGTTTGTAATCTGCTTCTACTTCCGTAAA
>DATCAO010000299.1:0-6241 GCA_036512575.1 Puia sp. | reverse complement strand
AGCTTCGAACAAAAATTATTCAAAAACCGGGCGATCTCCCTGGGTTTTCAGTTGGACTATCTCCGATACCATATCATAGCGTGGCCGGCATTCCCGGTTAACCAGAAAAGATACTGGGTACCTGAATTCATTGTTGGCCTGAATTTATAATTGAAATAAAAAATACTATGACCCGTCGTAATACATATAAATACCTGATCGTCCTCCTGGTGTTCTTTTCCTGTTCAAAGAATCAGATTGTACTTCAGCCGGCCATCAATATCGGAAACGTAGCTTTTGTTTCCGATACCACCATGAAAAAAATGGAAGGCATCTATGCTTTGAATTCGGGGACAACGGATTATGGAACCCAATGGGTTTGCAAGGCCTCAAAATACAGGGTTTCCTTTTTCAGCAATCAGGCTGGAATTTTTATGATCCTGAAATATGGAATTGACCCGGCCGACAGTTCCCTGAAATTCTCCGGATTCTGGCGATTCTCAGAAATTGCCACTCAGGGACTGGTCAGTTTCACGGTGCCTAAAGCCGAAGCCATCGCGTTTCTTAAAACCGGCGATATCAGCACCCTGACGCTCGATGGAAGCATTGTGAGCGGGGAAGGTACATCCTCTCCCATCAGCTTTAAATTTTCCAGGGCATTTTCACAATACGTGCTGACTACTCCTTTTGAAATTTATTCTCATCACGGAGTACAAACCACGTCCAATCCGCCCTTTGCACAAAATTCCCTGTTGGGCGTTTTAAACGATGAGGATTACGGAGTAGACGGACTTGAATTTGATATCCAGATGACCCGGGATTCCGTCCCCATATGTATGCACGATGGCAATATTGATATCCGACTCACACAGAAAAGTCCCATATCCGGCGACTATAACCAATATGGATTTAATTTCCTCGAAGATTATATCCGGTTGGTGGATGGCCAGAAAATACCATCCCTGGCAGAAGTATGTGCTGATTTTATCGACTCAACAACCATGAAATATTTGTGGCTGGATATTAAAGGGGATGTTGGAGTTTTCGAAGCGCTTTTACCTGTTGTCCAAAATGCGTATAACCATGCGGAAGCTGTCGGCAGGAATGTCGTGATGTATGTGGATATGCCTTCTACAACGGTTATTTCCCAATACCAGGCTTATCCGCCTTACAGAGCCTCAGGACTTCCTTCCATGTGTGAATTGACGTATCAGGACGTAATAGACAATGGGTGCACTCGCTGGGGACCTAGGTATTCCAGGGGCCTGATGCTGGATGAAGTTGCACAGGCACATGCTGCCGGCATCAAGGTAATCAGCTGGACGCTAAACGACAAAACATTAATCAGGAATTATATTCAGAACGGGCAGTTCGACGGATTCATATCTGATTATCCTGCCTACGTGGTCTATGACTGGTATACCTTAAAATAACAAACCATGCGCATTCGTAATCTCATCATAGTCCTTTCAACCAGTTTGATCGCAGGCCGCACGCTTGCACAAAACGATGCAGGCCAGTACGCCAAGTACCGCCATTTTGCAATATATGCTGGAGTGGGTCCCAGTTATTTTTTCAACAACCTTACAGTCGCTAAAAACTATGTGAACACCTTTCAATATGCCTTCTCTGCCAGATTCATGTGGGAACCCAGGGGTTCATTTGTAAGCCTTGGATTCGAGACCGGTTATTATCGACTATACTCAGCCGATCTACCGCAACCCGTCAATGCCAAAGTTGTCAATACATCCATTCCGCTTCAGTTCGTGGTTTCCATGAAATTCTCTCCTAAAATTTATGCCGACTGGTCCATGGGCCAGTCTATACAGTATAATAATGTGACTGCACCGGGTAACCAAAACAATTTTAACAACCACATCACGTCATTGGCAGATTTTTCAGCAACCATTGGCTACCGTTTTATTCAAAAAGAACGGATTTCCTATGCGGCTGAATTTAAAGGATATTACTCATCGGCATATGCCAACGGTACCATTGCGTTGCTCTTTATCGTGGGATTCAGGCTGTAACAGAATAATTTTTCTCTTGTTATAATTTAAACTGGTAATAATAAAAAAAGGGAGCGGACTCCCTTTTTTCTTATATCGCAACATATAAAATTCAACTTATTATTTTGATGCAGCTCCAGGAGGAAAGTTGGCCATAATTTTCTGAACGGCTGTATTAATGGCCTGTTCAGGGTTGTTGGATGGTGAATTGATATCCTGGTTGCCGATACCTTCCCAGATCAGCTTCTTGGTAGATGCATTGGCGACTTCGATGATCAGGGAGCCTGCTGTATAATTTTGCACATTCACCGTGGTGGACATATTGCCACCACCCCAGGCGTAGGGACGGAACCCGCCACCATATCCGTAAGAATTGGCTACGATCTCCTGCTGATTTTTCATAATGCTCGTGATGTTCACCAGCATATCCGGACTCTCAGACTGGGTAAATCCTTTGGCCAGCATCTGCGCATTCACGGCATTGATAACCCGGGTCTGGTTAAACTGGCTGAGTGCCTGGTACTGTTGCTCCAATTGAACAATTTTAAATGTGTGAAACTGGCTGAAATTGGCTGTATGGTCATAGTCGGTGGTTACTGTTAAGGTAGGACCACAGGAACTAAGAAAGGCCATAGCGGAAAACACAACAGCTGACAAAAAGATCGCTTTTTTCATAATAGAAGTTTTGTAATAAGGAAATGCTGAATGAATACTTTTTTAAATCCGATGATCTGTCTGGTAAAGGTAGCGGGGCGGGATCATTTCATCAGAGAGTAGGATCGTTTAACTGTAAAACAAAACTAAGGAATATTTGGGAAAGTATGAGAGTCTGGGGTCTGGAAGTCTGGGTGAATGAGAATAGGATTATCCAGACTCCCATACTCCCATATTCCCATACTTTCCTTAGATTGTTTTAATTTAACCGTTAAACGCATAAGCTGCATGAGGACCTTATCTCTGAAAGTGTTTTTTGCCGGGGCCTTCCTGATGAACTGCACGCCGCTGCTGGCCCAGGAAACAGGTCAAAAAGAAATATGGCCGGAAATTGAAGCCTATTACCGTTTTAATGACCGGTTCAGATTGTATTCTGAAATTTCCGGCACGAGGTCCAATTCTGAATATACCGATGGTACGGCCGGTATGTATCTTGATTTTTTCGCCAAACCCTGGCTTAAAGGAAGGCGGAATGATACGGAAATGACGGATTCTTCGGCTGGATATTACTGGTGGTTCCGGGTGGGATATTCTTATTCGGATGCTCCGCCGGACCAAAAACAAAAAGTGGTCAATATTTTTGAAACGGAAACCAACAATGCCTTTCAACTGCCGGCAGATATTGTGCTACAGACACGCGACCGTTTCGACTGGCGTTGGGTGAATGGCGAATTTCAACCCATCTACAGACCGCGATTGAAATTCATCCGGAATCTCAAAACAGATTACCTGACATTCAATCTCTATGCCTGGTCGGAATACTTTTTTTACCTGAACGACAATACGCAGGACAGGCTGCGCATCGCTTTGGGAACCGTCATCAAGGTTTTAAAATGGATGGATTTTGAAACCTACTTTATGCACCAGTTCCAGAATAAACAATATGTCGCTCCTTTAAATGCCATAGGCATTCAGGCGGATTTGTATTTCAGAAGTAAATATGATCATTAAAATAAAAGGCCCTGGTTGAACAGGGCCTTTTATAACAGGAATGGACCCCTATTGTAGTTTCTTGGCGTAGTTCATATTTGAAATCATCAGCTTCATATTCTTGGCAGGCAGGTCCAGTTCGCCATTGTTTATTGCCGTGAGCCCGTTACTGAAGGTCTGATAGTTGATGGTGCCCGTGAGCGCGTCCCCACTGGTTGTTGTGGATTTGAAAGACTGGCTGATATAAGCATATGTACCCGCTGTAAAATTCAATGTGAGTTGATCGTTGGGTTTGTTCACATTACTGCCATTAACCGTAACCGTATTTCCGGACTGTGAAATGGAAGCCCCGTCAAAAAAATCAACCATCTTACCTTTAGACAAATAGAGATATCCCAAACTGACTTTAACTGCATCGTCCACATAGGCCTTCATGTCGGCAATCTTTTTCTTAGCTATATCACCACGAATGCCACCCGGAAGTTTTTCTGCAGGCGTTGAAGAAACAGCCGTAGTAACGATCTTGCCATCAGAACCCACGGCCAGCGAACTCACGCTGGTTAATTTCAATTCCCCGCCCACAAATACCTGGACTGTCCGGCTCCAGACATAACTAGCCAGCTGTGCACGGTTCTTAGAGGCAGCTGCCGATACCTGCAGACTCAGGTTTGTCTTGTTTGCCTGTGCAGTTGCGGTGTGGATCATGGCGATCAGGAAACTGCAAAGGATAAATGTTTTTTTCATGGTTTTGTTTGTTATAAAGATTGAAACCTCAGTTTGAAAAAAATACTTCTTTAAAAGTACCTGTCAAACGCTTCTATGAAATTACAGGTTATGAAAGAGATTTACATGATTTATCGGTTAAATGAAGCGCGATTTCCTGATTTGCGTTCGATTAGGGCGTAATTTCGCAAGCACCCGAGGATCGCTTGAGATCGTAATTTTTTTTGACCCACCGAAAGAATGATCAGCCTGTTGACTGCCAAAGGATATCACTTATTCAGAAACATATGCGAAAAAATTTCAGCCTGCTGCTCCCGTTCCTGTTATCCGTTTCCATGGTATTTTCCCAGTCAGCCTCCCAATGGCCCAGGGTAATTATTTCCGGCGGTTATACGATTAAAATCTATCAGCCCCAGGTGGAAAATTTCAGCGGTGATACCGTGAGGAGCCGGGGTGCTTTTTCCATTACGGGAAATGGAAAATCAGAACCGGTATTTGGCGCACTCTGGACGAAATCCACACTGCAGACCAACCGGGAAAAGAGAACAGCCGTTCTGGACCGGATCAAAGTGCTGGACATCAAATTCGCCGGGGACTCCAACGCTTCGGATAAAGCCCGGCTCACATCGATTCTCGAAAAAGAAATTCCTAAATGGGATATGGTTCTTTCCCTGGACCAGCTGGAAACCTCCATCGAAGGCGACGGGACAAATAATCCCGCTTCGGCCGATAACCTGTCCACGAACCCCCCGACAATTATCTACGCTAACAAGCCTTCCACCCTCGTCCTGATTGACGGTGAACCCAAATTACAGGAGAACAAGGAAATGGGTGTGGAACTCGTGATGAATTCAGCATTTACGATTGCGAAAACCGGGAACACATTTTATTTATATGGAAGTGATAAATGGTATTCCTCCAAATCCATCAGCGGCCCCTGGAAATATGAAAAATCCGTTCCGAAACCGTTAAGCAAATTAAATGCGGCCATAAAAGAAAATGAAAAAAAACAGGACAAGGCAACGATCGACAGCAACGCCACCTATTTTCCCGAGATTATTGTAAGCACCGTTCCGGCTGAACTGATACAATCCAATGGTGAAGCGGATTTCGCGCCCATCTCCGGCACCGCGCTTCTGTACATGACCAATACGAATAACGACCTGTTCATGCATATCAAAGACCAGAAATATTATGTGTTGTTGTCGGGCCGATGGTATCTGTCAGCGAGCCTGAAAGGACCATGGACCTATGTGGCTTCCGATAAATTACCGGCGGACTTTGCGAACATACCAGTCGATTCTCAAAAAGATGATGTGTTATCGAGCGTTGCGGGAACAGACCAGGCCCGGGATGCGGTAATGGATGCGCAGATTCCGCAGACCGCAAAAGTGGACAGGAAAACGGCAACAGCAAAAGTGAGTTATAACGGTGAACCGAAATTTGTTTCGATAGATGGCACGACACTGCAGTATGCCGTGAATACAGAATCGACGGTATTGCTTTCCAATAAAACGTATTACTGTGTTGAAAACGGAATTTGGTTTGAGTCCGTTACACCCAAGGGCCCATGGTCGGTTTCTGCTTCAAGACCAGCAGAAGTAACTAAGATACCGCCGACTGTTCCGGTATACAATGTGAAATATGTGTACATCTATGAAACGACGCCGCAATATGTTTATGTCGGTTACACTCCGGGATATATGGGATGTTATGTTTACGGAGGAACGGTGATCTACGGTACGGGATATTATTATAATCCCTGGTATGGACCTTATTATTATCCCAGGCCGGTGACCTACGGATTCAGCATGAGGTACAATCCCTGGTATGGATGGAGTGTTGGATTTCACTACAGTGCAGGCTGGTTTCATTTCAGTGTGTAC
>DATCAO010000298.1:0-2543 GCA_036512575.1 Puia sp. | reverse complement strand
CTGTACCTCGTATAACGGGAAACGCCACTTTCTATCCAGTTCTCGTCGTACCGGTCCAGTTTATATTCATAGCTGTTGTCGAGGGCGTGCTGGAAGCTGATACAGGAAAAATCAAATGAAAATGTGTTTTGGTCATGATCCAAAATAACCTCTGTTCGCTCCTGTGGGTTGGCTACAAAACTTTTAACCGAATCATTTACATACATATTCATCAACTGGGCTCGCGGAGGATGAATCACATCCTGTAATTTTTCCGGATAAAATGAAACCAGTCCATTGTTCGTACCGGTTATACATCTTCCGGAGGATGTGGTAACCATACAAAACTCGCTGAATCTGTTGGACGGAAGACCATCTTCCGTTGTAAACAAGCGGCCTGATTTTTCTCCGGGTCTGTAAGAATACAGTCCCTTATCGCCGAACAACCATATTTTACCATTTACGACCAGTATGTTATTCACATTTGTAAAAGGCAATCTGCTGTTGATGGCTGATTTTTCCAATACCAAATTTTTTTTATGTAATAAATATAGTCCCAGGCTGGTTGCCATATATATTTCTAAACTGTCTTCGGCAAATTGGGTGACGTTTGCAGGAAAGTCAAACTGTTTTTTTAGGGAATAGTGGTCAGATGAGTCGGAAGGGCTTAGTATATATAGGGTTTCACCAATATCCTTGACATAAATGTTTTTTCCCCGGTCTTCGAAAATCATATCAAAACTTTTGAATGGCTTTTCATTTAATTCCGAAAAAGGCTTAATGGATACCTTCCCGTTTTCAGCAGCGATATGATAAAGACCGCCCATGGTTGAAAACAGCAGAGAGTTGTCGTGCAGGGAAATGATGGAATTCGCCCAATTGCTACCAAACAGATCTGCAGAAAGTAATGGATATTTCTCCTGGACCAAATGGTTTGTACTTACATTATACTTATAAACCCCCCGGTCTGTTGTGCACCATGCCGTATTCTCCCGATCAAAGAAAATCTCATACAGAGAGCCCTTGTAAGGCATACCATTTTCAAGCAGGGGCTGTCGGAATTCTTTTATTTTCAGATTGGAATCGAGTAACCAGAACCCCAGTACATCCTGCAGGATACACCAAATATTTCCTTTTTGGTCTGAACGGGCCCAGTACACGTTGTTCTCCTTTTTCCAGGGATCCAACTCTACTTTAGAAAGGTTTTTGGAAAAAAAACGGGTTTCAACATTTGCATAACTGACTCCATTTCCAAAACCACCGCACCAGATATTGCCTACCCGGTCAAAATACATGGACACGATATTATTGCTGCAAATACTGTACGGATCCAAAATAAAATTTCTGAAGTTCTCAACAAATTTTTTAGACGGAATATCGAATGTATATATGCCAAATCCGCCTGTACTTACCCACAACAACCCTTTGGGTGAAATGGCGGTGGACCTGATTTCCACCACCGGCTTGCCGTCCATTTTGTCATATACCTGATCATTACCCGAAACCGGATTCAACTCCATCAGGCCTTTTGCCGTGGATAGCCAGACCGTGGTGTCGTTTTGATAATACACATGAAAGATCTGTAAGGGACTGCCTTCTCTGTTCTTTGAATCACTAAAACAATGATCCTGCCTGATCAGGGAATCATTCTGAAAAATAAAATGGGTAGTGCCAATGCTCAGATAAGACCAGATGTGCGTAGTCTTTGTAACGGGGTTTACGTATAACATACCGTCGACTGCATCTGTCTTTATTGCGAAACGGAATTTTCTTGATCTGGTATTGAATATCCTGATCGATTTCGATTTGGTATCTATAAACCAGAGGTCATAACGGTTACTGAATCCAAGCAAAACGCAGTAATTATCTTCCATCCGGCCATCTTCTGCCGGAATGCCATAATGTTTAAAACTGTTTTCATCCCGGTTAAAGAGGTCAATACCCGCGCTGCTGCCGATCCATATCTGGTGGCTGGAATCTTCTAAAATTTGTGTGATAAAATTTCCCGAAATCGAATTTTTATCCTGATCGTTGTGCTGGTAATTGACGGTCCGTATCCCGTCGAACAAGGTTAGGCCGTTGCGGGTGCCCAGCCACATGTATCCTTTGCTGTCCTGTAAAAAATGATAGACTGTATTATCGGGGAGCCCGTTTTCGACATTCAGATGCCTGAAATTATAGTAAGGATTAAATCTTTGCGCAAATGCCGTATTAAGAAATAACGTGAATAGCCAAAGCCAGATACTATGGGGGGTTCGCATCTGCATGACAGTGTTTTGCTAACTAAATATAAGAAATATACGAGCGGTTAAGGCCAGTCATGATACAGGTCAGGTAAAAAAGGCTCAAATTCAAATATATTTGAGTTAGAGTTCAGCTTTTTACATTAAAAAGGAAATTCAGGTTACAAAAACCGATTTGTCTTTTACCTATAATAGCCCGTACATGGATACCGGAAATGAGTTTACGGAATTTAGCCTGATCCAGGCTTTACGGTTGGACCCCATACCGGATGAGGCCATAAAACATTTATACCGGAGCCATTATAACCTGACGGCGGCATA
>DATCAO010000297.1:0-5543 GCA_036512575.1 Puia sp. | reverse complement strand
AACCTGGCCACAAAAGAAAATTTATAGGCCTTTTCCCCTTATCTTGGTATTTGTAAACCATTTATTTACTTGGGTTTACGAAATAGGTACAGTTTTAAATAAAAACTTCTAAGCAGCAGGCCATTGGTTCGAATCCAATCCGGTTCACGAGGCCGTCACAACGAAGTTGTGCCGGCTTTTTTATTGGAAGGCGATGCGAGCTTGCTCGCTTGAGCCTGACAATGAAAAAGACGCAACGCGCGAAGCGCGTTGGACGGCCTTGGGTAAGCACCTCGCAGGAGTATTTGGATGACCGGAGCGAAGCGCAGGTAATCCAATCCGGTTCACTAGGATTTTAAGAAAACCGCCAACGAAGTTGGGCGACTTTTTCATTTGGAAGCGAGACAAATTTATTAGCCGGAGCGAACAAAGGAAAAAAGCGTGTATCCGCGAAGCGGATGCACGGCTTGCGTAATTTTTTGAGTAAGGACCTCGCTGGAGTATGGATGATCATCCAAGCGAAGCGAGGATAATCCAGTCCTGTTCACGTAAACCCGCCACCAGAGTGGGTTTCATTGTTTTTACGGACTAATTGCGGACGATGATAAATGAAACCCATACAAAGAAAATAGGTATTATCAAAGGTTTGAGGTCTTATAACATATTCAATAACAAATTCTGAGCGGCCAATTTCTTCCTCTCTAAAAAATGAAAAGTCGTTCTTATTGATATGGAATAATTTTCCCCTTATTTATATCCTGGATTTTGAATTAATGTTGCTTTGCCATTCACATTAGTCAGATCAATCTGGCTTTGCGGGATGGGCATGAATTCATTTTTATTTGCGGTAAATGTCGCTCCATTTACATCATTCGTATAGTTACCTTCATATTGAAAATAAGCGTTTATGGCAGCGTCAGCCAGTCCCCAACGGGAAAGGTCAAAATACCGGTAACCTTCCATGGCCAGTTCCAGTTTACGTTCAAAATAAATTGCTTTATTCGCATAAGCCAGCGAAACAAATGCATTTGGTGGATATTCACCAATTACATAATGAGCAGCCAACGTGTTTGAAAATCCTGATGCCGGATTGTTATCGTCGATATATTTATGTACCCAGCCTGCCGGATTATTGATCATGCGATCCCTTACACGGTTTACATATGTTTCTGCCAGATTGAAATTATTCATCTGCGCTTCCACTTCAGCAGCCATCAATAATACATCTGCAAAACGGATTATAAATACATTAATGGAGGAACCAGGTGCCCATTGTGAGTTATCACCATCGATAGCAGCATCTGCATTCCAGTATACATTTTTAATGGGAGCATAGGGACCTGAATAACTTTGCGCACGAACCCAATCCTGGCCGGGATCATTTCCATAATCGAGGTAAGGAATTCCACGACGACCTACAGTCCAGTCAAGCCTTGGATCCAGATTTCCCTGATCCGGAGTAAATGGCTGGGATGAAATAAGACCCTGGTCGTTCGCTACCGGGTGACTGTTATAATCATCCAGGTAAGGAAGTCCGCTGGGATCTGTTCTGAAAGAATTTACCAGGTCAATGGAAGGCGCAAAAAACCCACAACAGCCAAAAGGAGAAGTGTTTCCGTATGGGAAATTCAACATGTCACCCTGGTTAGCGCTGGAAATAGCTCCGGTACCCACATTTGATGCCATCTCTACCTGAAATACGGCTTCCGGATTGGAGGTTTCATAAGAAGGCCTTCTGAGGTCTTCGAAATTTGGAGCCAGATCATATGGTAAACCGTTCGTTGTTTGTCCGTTCAGGATTACATCTGTGAAAAGAGGTTCAGCCTCAGTATATTTTTTTTCATAGAGATAAGTCTTTGCCAGATAGGCTTCCGCAGCCGATTTATTGGCGCGTCCGATATCTGTCTGTGTAACCGGGAGGCTATCATAAGCAAATTTAAAATCGGCCTCAATATTTGGCCAGATGTCAATTGTATTCGTTGGTTTCAGGTTTGTAGTCGTTTCGTCGATCCATGGAAGATTATTAAAAAGTTTTTTTAATTCGAAATAATAATGCGCCCTTAAAAAACGGGCCTGGGCCCTTGTATTGGTAATTTGATCAGGAGTCATATCTGGTACGAGGGGTAATACTTTTAATACATTATTACAGCGGGTGATGCCTTCATAAACGGCTTTCCATTTATCGTCGAGCAAAACATTAGAAGGGTTCACTGTAAAAGTTGCGATGGGAATCATGGGGGGCTGGTCGCCACCATCACTTCCTTTATGGGCGTCTCCGCCGGCAACACTTCCCCAGAGCCAGTTGCTGGGTGAACAGGCCCAGGCGTTGCCTCCGCCGAGGCTTTGAATATTACCCGCATTGGCATCGTAGTCCTGTCCGGATAATGCGGCATAGGCCCCTACCAGTAAAACATTTACACCAACACTGCTGGCTAATGTGGATGCATCTACCGAACCCTGCGGAGGTTTTGTTAGGAATGTTTTGTTACAAGAAATAAGCATGCCGGTACTAAAAAATAAAATTTTCGGAATGATATATTTAGGTTTCATTGTATAGTTTTTTTATGGTTAGAATTTCACATTTAATCCGATAAGCCACTGTTGTGTGCTGGGATATGCCCCTTCATCGATGCCAAATTCTGTTACGCCGGCGGTGCCATTGATTTCCGGATCATACCCGCTATATTTGGTAGCAGTAAAGAGGTTTGCTGCCTGCACGTATAATCTAAAATTGGAAATATGCATTTTTTGCATCATGGCACTGTTAAAAGTATATCCCAGCATCATGTTCTTGCACCTCAGGTAAGAACCGTTTTCAATATAATATGAATTGGGCAAAAGGTTGGTACTGGCATAACCAACTGTTTCCTGAATCGGTGCTTTCGCATTCATATGTGTAGGTGTCCAGGAATCATATAAAGCTGTCTTGCTTTTCCCACCACTGAAAGATGCCTGGAAATCAGTCCACCACCTGACCTGGTTCCAGATCTGATTTCCGTATACGCCATAGAAAAAAACGCTGAAATCAAAATTTTTATACGTCACTCCGAGGTCGAGGCCATAGTTGAATTTCGGATTCGGATTACCTATAAAGGTCCTGTCGTTATCATCCACCTGACCATCCTTGTTCACATCCTGGTATCTGAATCTTCCCACGCCTTCATCCGTTTGATAAATAGCGTTTGGATCACCTGTTGCTTTTTGTGCGGATGCGTCGGCAGCATCAATGTCTGATTGTTTATTCCAGAATCCGGTTATGTTATAACCATAAAATGCACCTACAGGGTGCCCAACCTGGTTTTTAATAAAAGAGGTTCCAAAATCTCTGGCATCTCCGGAATAAAAATAATTAGTGGTATTCGTTACTTTAGTAATGTTGTTTCTGAATGTGGTAAATGAAAAGGTTCCATTAAATTTCCAATCCTTCGATATTTGTTTATTTGCCGTGATCGAAAAATCGATACCGTTATCTGTAACGGATGCTACGTTCTGATAAGGTACCACACCCCTTCCATATGTTCCCGGTAGTTCCGGATTGTATAGAAGGTCGGTTATATTTTTTTCGTACCAGTCAAAGGTGATGGATAAAAGGCCTTTAAACAAAGTAGCATCGAATCCAACATTTGTGTTTGCATCATTTTCCCATTTGGCATCGGGGTTGCCAATCTGGCCTACCTGAAATCCCTGGCTAATGGAGTTATTCGTTCCGGAGATATCATAATAACTGGAATACCTGCTCTGCGTATAGGTGGAATATGCGTTATCCGAATTTAAGTTGATCTGATTGCCCATGATACCCCAGCCAGCACGAAGTTTCAGATCACTTATCCAGGCGACGCTGCTCATGAAAGATTCCTGCGAAATTCTCCAGCCCACAGATACAGAAGGAAATACGCCGTATTGATATGTTTTAAATTTTGATGAACCGTCCCTGCGTATTGTTGCACTTAATAAGTATTTGTCTTGATAACTATAATCCAGTCTTGCGAAAAGGGATTGGAGACTTTCAGCGGTACGGCCACTGAAATTCGTTTGTGTACCGGCGCCAGAAGATAAAGTGGTATAATTGGGATTAAAGCTGAGGTAACCATAGGTTGTACCTCCAACTGATTCACCATTGAATTCGTAGGCTTCCGTTCCACCCATAATCTGGAAATTATGGATATCGTTAAAGATCTTATGGAAGGTCAATGTATTTGTCCAGGTCCAGCTACTGCCATAGTTTGAACTCTCACTATAGGAATTTGAAGTGGTGTTTTCCTGATTTTCGTAGGTTGGATAGGTGAAATTGTGGGAATATCCCGCATAACTTTCACCTCCAAAACTGGTATGAAAAGTTAGATTTTTAAGAAATGTAAAATCAGCATACAAATTTCCCAACAGCCGGTTATTTAAAACCTTATCATTCGCTGTCCTTTCCTGCACAGCGACCGGATTTGGGGAGTCACCCAAACTGGGGTCTCCGTAACCACCGGCATAATTTCCTTTAATATCATAAATCGGTATGATGGTTTGCGAGCGGAAAGTATAAGCGATCGGGCTATACGCCTGGAGCGGTGTTATCCTCGGATTTTCAGTTATCGTATAAGCGAGGTTTTCTCCAAATACAATATTTTTCGATATATTAAAAGAAGTATTTGCTCTAATCGATAACCTTTTTATATACGTGTTAGTCAAAACGCCCTGTTGGTCGAAATAGTTGGCGGACATCATATAGTGGGCCGATTCATTCCCACCACTTACATTGATATTATAATTCTGGATCGGAGCATTTTTAATAACCGAATGGTACCAGTCTGTCCCTGTTTTATTTGCCTTAACGATGTGATAAAAACTCTGTAGTGCAGCCGGATCTGTATAATTTGGATTGATAAAATAAAGCGATGGATCTGTACTGGGATCCCCGTTCATGGCACCTACCGGAACAATATAATCGGGTAATACCGGCAAGGGTCCTGCCCCATACAGGGGATCTATATTGCCGCTGTTAATAGGAGTTCCTGAATTGGTATTAGCGTTGAATTTCAGCAATGCCTGTTCCTGCGGATTCAGCATATTGTAAATATTCCCACTTTTTGGTACCTGTACGCCATAGTAGGCATCCAGGGAAACCAACGGCCTTCCTACTTTTCCTCTTTTAGTTGTAATAATGATTACGCCATTCGATGCGCGTGAACCATAAATGGAAGCTGAACTGGCGTCTTTCAGAACCTGAAGAGAGGAAACATCATTCGGATTAATATCTGAAATATCCTGCGTTGAAATACCGTCTACCACATAGAGGGGGGAGTTATCTCCAAAAGTGTTGATGCCCCGGATGCGTACCTGCGGCGTTTCACCCGGTTGGCCGGACCCGATAACCGTTACCCCGGAAGCCTGCCCCTGTAACTGATAGGTAACCTGGCTATTGGGTTGTTTAGTCAGGTTATCTACATTAACTACGGTAACCGCACCCGTCAGGTCTTTTTTTCTCTGGGAAGTATACCCCGTAACAACCATATCGTTCAGAACATTCGTTTTCTCCCATAAGGTGATTATAACCGATTCTTTGCCAGAGATATTTT
>DATCAO010000296.1:0-2785 GCA_036512575.1 Puia sp. | reverse complement strand
CGGGTTTGATCAGACACCATACCAGCCAGCAGGCTGTGTCAGATTTGATGGCGCTGTTCGAAAATCCTTGAGGACATAAGATAATACCCAGGGATGATTAGTATTATGCATTTCCATGGTTTAACTTAGTTTAATCGTTTCTCTTTAAAGTTGGTATGAAGGCCTCGTAATTTTGCAGGCAATTATTGTACAGTGTATCGACCCCCCTTTAAACTGGACAGTTTTCTAAGATAGTTTAGTCGTTTTTCTTTTAAAAAGGGATTGGATTTGTAATAAAAACACTGTGAAGTAAAATATGTACTTGCGAAAGGTGGCCGGGTCGTTACATGCAATGATGGATTAGTTGTTGTTACCCATTCCGGAGATGGGAGTGGGTGCGGGAATGATCTCCGGCTGATTTGCATTTGCTTTTTCCCAGGCCCGCACTTTGATCCTTGCGGCGTCAAATAGTCTTTCATAATTTCCTTTTAGTAGTTTCTGTTTGGCCTCGGGAGTCAGTTGTGCAAATAACGGTAAATACATGTAGTAGATTTTCAGATAGGTTTCCTGGTTTGGCGGCGCCACTTCATCTGTTCCAAATAAAAAACGGTCTGGATATTTGTTGATCAGTTCTGCAGTGGCTTTGATGGACTCGGGAGAAGCAACGATATATTTCGCTACTTCATTCCAGGAAATATCGATGTTTACATGTTTTAGTGCGGAGTCTGAAAGCGCCATATCAATGATCCGCAGCTGATCCTGCACAGGTTGCACTACGCGGCCCAGTCCCATATGCGCCCAGATGATGGTTGTATTGGAGTGGCGCCGGAATAATTGCCCCAGCTGTTTCAGCATATAAGGTTCCTGTCCGGTTTTCGGGTAGGGCATATTGATATCATTATGAATCAGCACAACCAATCCTGCTTCGCCTGCAAAATCCAGAATCCGGTCCAGGGCCGGATTAGTCAGTGAAGCTTTCTCTCCGGAAATTTTTGAGGATACAAATTCCTTATGAATGGAAAATTCACCGATGCCACTGAACACGCCCGGAAATAATTTCAATACTCGTCTAATATGGTCTGCCGCATACATATCTGTAGGATTGAATCCGGTGATCATGGGATCAAAACGCATTTGTTCATCGCGCGTAAGTGACTTATAGGACATGGCGATATAGGCATCTGTAAAAGAATAATAATACAGGGGGGCATCGCTGGCCAGGTAATAGGTGGGTGCAAAATTTCCACTGTTTCCATAATCCCATTGTTGCTGGAGTGGAATGCCAAATAATGTTGAACGGCCTACTTTGGTGCCCATGGTGTGAAGGAAGTCATGAACGCTAATCCCCTCCTGAATATAGTTAGTCAGGTGGAAATGGGAGTCGTAAAACAGACTAGTATCTGATGATTTGGTGCTCTGCCCATGCGCCATGGTTATAGAAAGCAAAAAGCAGTTGATCATGCAGTAAAAAAGAGTACAGATTTTGCAAATACTTTTATTTCTTAAAATTAGATGTCTCATGACTTATGTTTTATTTACCTGCGACGGAACTTTTTAAATGGAAAAGCATGCCTGTTCGTAAGGAAAAGCTTCAGGAAATTTTGAATTTCTTATATCAGAGCAGAATATCAGCACCGATGGTCAGGATCGTCCCGGTCTGGCCTGATGTATATAATCCAAAAGTTCCTCCTGTCGAACTTTTGTAGATATGATCAATCTGCAGATTTAGCCGCCAGCTTCTGCTTTTCATAGGATAAACATTTACACCGCCTCCCGCTTCCCAGGGATGCCGGTTCCACTGGTCCCAGAAATAACTGTTGATTCCATAGATCATTAAAATCCGGGGTATGACCATTTTGGATATTTGTATTACGTAGCCATAATCATTAATGACTGAAAGTGGCAGAGGACCGGTCGCATCAAATCCGGATAATTTTCTGCCGAAGAATTCCAGATCAATACAAAGACCCCTGTATTTCAGTCCAAGGTCAACAGAGCCCATATCATAGTTAGCTTCAATGACAGTCACGCCCGGAGCCAGTGAACCGGTCTGAAAGAAAAGTACCCCGTCAGTATTCTTGACCTGCGTCTCGTCCGGCCCGCTGGTAGCGGAATCAGTATAACGGTTTTCCCTTGCATGTGTAAAACTTACTCCGAAGCGGGTAGCAGTCTTTGTATGATACTCAAAATCGCCCTGCCCTCCACGCGGACCAAATTCTCCGGTTGTGGGCATGGTCATCAGGGTGAAACCACTTGACAGTTCCCGGGTATCCTTGGAAGTCTTAATGCCCAGGGAGCTCAGGTTATTGCCGATCATGACGTTGTAATAGAAACGGGGAACAATCAGACCGGTCAGGAACATCCCGTTGGTGAATCCGGGGCGTAGTGTTTCTTCACCCAGGGTCCGGTCGGTTGAAAGATAAAAAGGAAAGGGCCCCTGCATGGAACGTATTGCCAGGTTGGGTATAACGCCGACGCCTAACCGGAAATGATCATTGAACTGGTATTGCAGGTTTCCATACAACAGCGTTTGCTGCGTTGTCATTACCGTCCAGACGGTTGCGTTATAGGTCAGTTTCGGAGTAAGTACGAAACCTGTAAACCACAGCATGGCGCGGTGCCAGTAAATATCATTTCGCCCCACAAAAGTTTGCGGGTTACCCAGGTGATCATACCAGATCTGATTTCCCGGCGCCTGATCCAGATACCGGACCATGGCATAAATGCTCAGATTCAGGCTGGCCATTTTTGTTTTTACCAGGTCGAAGCCTTTGGCGGGCGTGAATTCACCGGCAACAGTATTTAT
>DATCAO010000295.1:0-6787 GCA_036512575.1 Puia sp. | reverse complement strand
TGTCGCCTTTCAGTTTCCAGGATTCGCCGTTTTTCTTTCCCATGCGATAGGTGGTCATCGAATCGACAAATCCCCTTTCATCATAATAATAGGATACGCCATCTTTTACGGTGCTTTCTTTGTCAGGATATTGCTCGGTTTTTATAAGGGGACCAATGAAATTATAAAAATCCCATTGCCAGCAACTGTCGTTCACCTCATGTGTATGAATAAAATAGCGGGCAGTTTGAACTTTAGTAGGTTTCCAGTTGTCGTCAAAAACGTAATAGGCTTCTTTTTCCTGCGATCTGACTTGTACCGAGAGCAGGAGCAGAAATACAGGGGTTAATTTTTTCATGTGGCCAAAATAGCAGAAAACGAAAGCCTTCTAAAAACAAAATACACAAAATCCTGCATTTTGGTAACACGGAACAAAAAATACCTTGTCCCCAGTGCGGGAGACAAGGCATGAACCGGCAACAGAACCGGAATCAAAATAATATAGGGTACGGACCGGCCTCTTCAGGCGATTATAATATATTATTATGGAGCCGCTGTAACACCTTCGACTGCAACCGGCCAGATACCGGGTACCGGAAAACTGACTGCTTTATTCGATCCGCGTGTGGTACCATCCTGACCATAATTATATAAAGGCCATCCTTTGTATGAAAGTTGCGCCTTTCCAAATACCTGGGTCTGTGAAAAATCTGATTTACTTAAAGTGGAAGGAACCACGATATTGCTGGTATCATAAATCGGAAAAACCGTGTTATTGGAAAAATCGGCTTTCGTAAATTTATTATGGTTGGCACTATCCTTCACAAAGGTATATAGGGTAATACCGGTAGCGGTTGTGAAATACAAAGTCTTACCAATTCCCTCGACATAGGCGGACGTATAATTCTTTCCATCCAGGCCCACCAGTTGTGCATTGGCCAGCATGATGGTATAATCCGGTTTCGCTACAAACCAAACGCCACCAAAACCATCCCCACTGGTGATTCCCGCCGCCTCAGCCTTGTTGACGCCATTTGCTGGCGGAGCATAAGTATATAGTGGCCAGCCTTTGTATGTGAGCTGGGTTCCACCACCAGATGCGGTAACCGTACCGAAGTCAGACATGTTCAGACCAGCTCCCAAATTTGCGGCTGTTAGTGAAGGAATATTAAACGGTGGCCATAGAGCTGCGCAACCACCGGTGCAACTATCCTGCCCGTTGGCATCGTTCGAGAAAAAATACAACGCATGATTCTGGTTGTCAGTAAGGTAAGATCCCAGCGTGGCGCTGGTTCCCAATGCAACTCCCGTCGGTGTTGTCGGAAGAGGTTGAGGTGTCGTTCCATAGTTACTGCTTTTAGAGCAACCCTCGATGACCACAAATGCAACAACTGCCATAGCAGTGACCAGCAAACTTTTTTTAGTTTCCATTTTCAAAAGATTAAGTTTAAAATTGATTAGATGAATCCCTAAGCTATCTTAAACGGCATCTGACCCAGGCGGGTTGCAGTTTTGTAATTCTTTAACTTAAAAGAATCCGGGAAGGCTGTTCCTGTTCAGCAAAAACGCCCCGGGTAAGGCTCATGAAGGATCCAATATGAAGATGATTGTGGAAGCCAATCCCCATGCCTGGAGTATATTATTTCATCGCGGCGAGTACATTGCGTAAAAAAATATTGCCATCGAAATTATTGTGCTGCGTGAGTCCGAGGCGAACGACCACCAGGTTTTTAGATGGCATTACGTAAATCATCTGACTTTCAAATCCATCAGCATAGAACATATCGGCGGGTGCATCGGGATAATATTTGATTGCAGTATCTCCGCCGGTATTCAGCCAGATTTGAAAACCATAACCGCGACGGTCGGCCGCTGCAGGTGTCGTGGATTGTTTTACCCAGCCTTCCGGTAATATCCTTTCGGAGTTATATACACCATCCTGCAAATACAACAAACCAAACCGCGCCCAGTCGCGCGCCGCCGCATACATATAGGATGATCCCACAAAACTGCCTGAAGCATCAGGTTCCATCACGGCACTATACATGCCCAGTTTGTAAAATAATTCCTTATAAGGGAAGCTGTAGTACACGGAGTCGCCGAGTGTTTGCCTGATGATGCGCGATAAAATATTGCTGTTGCCGCTGGAATAATAAAATAAGGTACCCGGTTTATTTTTCAATGCATGTGACGCGGTAAAAGCTCCCATATCTGCTTTCTCGTATAACATCCTTGTTGCATCGCTGGCCTTTGCATAATTTTCTTCAAAGCCCAATCCGCTGCGCTGCTGCAATAAATTGGTGATGGTAATGGCATGCCTCGGATCCTGTTCATCGCGCCATTCAGGAACAGGAGCCGGGCCATCGATATGCAATCTTCCCTGTTTCACCAGTATACCTATGAGTGCACTGGTCACAGATTTTGTCATCGACCAGCCCGCGAGTCTGGTATGGGCATTAAAACCATCTGCATATCGTTCTGCAATAATTTGTCCTTTATATAAAACAACAACGGCCCTCGTCCGGATCGGCAGGATGGTATCCTTCTCTGTAAAAATATTGGCTATGGCCGATTGTAATTTCGCACTATCAAAGGCATTCGGAAAACTTCCGGTCAGCCGGTCGCCCATGGGCCAGGCCATCGTGTCTGTATAAACCCGGGGTTTTACCGGCAGTATGATGTGCTGCGACCTGATCTGTTGTTCGTCGAGTTCGCTGACTACAGTTGCTCCCAAACCATTCCGGTAAATGGCTTTTCTTTTCGCCATTCCGAATACAGATCCGGTAACGGATGAGTCGGCATAGTTCACTTTAAAATCAGCGAGTTTCATCATATAGGCGCTCAGGTCCTGGTCACGCACCTGTTGTTCATTTCTTCCGGCATCAAAAACTGCGGAGCACATGATCTTGGATCCATAAGCTGTCATAATGGGAAAGGAAACCCATCCGTAATAAATCAGGATGCCGATGGCCGCGATCAGCAGGGTCAGCAGGGAGCGGACAATTATTTTTCTGGCCTTCATGGTCCTGGTATTACAC
Organism: Puia sp.; assembly: GCA_036512575.1. Taxonomy (GTDB): domain Bacteria; phylum Bacteroidota; class Bacteroidia; order Chitinophagales; family Chitinophagaceae; genus Puia. Next base: position 3,770 of record DATCAO010000295.1, on the reverse strand, counting down.
GATCTGTATTGAAATGGGAAAGATCATTCACATCCTGGTAGCTGTCGACACCGTTTTGATGATGCGGGCGGGCGGAGTGAACACGGCTGCTGTCACCAGGGTCTCGCCATGAATCGTATAAGTGCCCACAGTAGATTTTTTCTGGGGATTGAACTGGGGATCCAGGGTCAGTGTCAACTGATCGCCGGTTGCAGTCCAGGTACCTTTCATGATCGTTGCTTCCGAACTACTGGTCTCATAAAAAATAATCTTAAAACTATGGTCTGCGTTAAAATCCATCTCGGAGTTACCGGCATCCTTCGCCAGTTTCTCTTCCTCGGATTTGCCTATTTGTTTGGCGTAGTCAGGACTATAATAATTCTTTACTGAAACGCCCTTCCATTTGCCGACGATCGACTGGGCATTACATGTTGTGAAAGCCACCATTCCGATCGCCATACAAACAATCACCGAAAAAATTTTTCTTGTCAATAATCTCAATCTCTGAATTGCATAGGTCATACATTATCATTTATCTTGTCAGGAAAAATAGGTTGATTGTTGTGGTTGTGCAGGTTTCTGAAGATAAGAAAAAAAGAACAAAAACAGGAATTTCTCACCCGATCAGCCACCAAAAGCGATTACCTTCTATAAAGAAAGTGGTTTTTCATCCCTGACTGGACATGGGCTGCATTCCGACCCAGCTGTGGTTTGTAAACCGGTTTGATAACTGGCTTTTCGCCCCCCATTTTGCCTCATTTGGGGTTGTGCGCAACCCTATATCCAAATTGCAGGTATATTAGTATTGGTGAAACCGGTTTTATTTGCATGCTTTATGCTCCTTTCGGGATATTGCTTCCCGCAGGCATTTGTATATCCGCAAATCGGCCAGCTTCCCCGCAATCCATTCCCCATTTGCGGAATTGGGGAATTCAGGCAACTGGTTGTTCCATATGGCTCCGGGGGGTTCATTAATATACACACATGTGGCAAGGTAGAAACCCTGAATCCCTTCTATTATTCGATTACCTGTTATGCCGGAGGAAAACTGGGTCTTTTCATCGAGCCGCTCGACTCGTTTCAGGATTATAACTGGGAACTTTTTGACATAACCGGACGCAACGCTGATGATATTTACACGGATAGTTCTTTACAAATCATTGGCAACTGGGCAGGTGGTCATAGCCCAACGGGTGCAAGCAGCAGCGGGATTAATGCCACGGCATGTTTATCCAATCCTGCAGCAAATTATGCATCATTCAGCTATATGCCCACACTGATCCTGGGACACCGCTACCTGCTTTTGGTATGCAGTTATAGTCAGACCCAGGCGGATTATTTAATCAGTTTTCCCGGTACCACGGCGATCATCCAGGATCTCCAAACACCCCACATGCAATCGGCCACTGTGGGATGCAATAAAAAAACAATCACCGTAGTCATGAGCAAAAACATGCGGTGCAACAGCCTCGCTGAAGACGGATCAGAATTCAATATCAATTCCGGCAACGTGGCCATTACGGGTGCCTCAACAATAAGTTGCAATGATCAGTTCGATTATAACAGCTTTCAGCTGACGATGAGCGATACCCTTGCTCCCGGAAATTATATTCTTACAGCAAATACCGGCAGCAGCGGCGTCAGTATGTTTGACGACTGTTTACAATGGGTCGGCGAGGGAGAGCAGATTCCGTTCACCGTATTTCCATCAGCGGCAGTTTCTGCTGAATATGGTTATCAGATTGGTTATGGATGTACAGAAGATACGATCCGATTCAATTATCCCTTTTCCCAGAGTGGAAATTCCTCCGCATGGTTCATCGATTCCTCATTCGTCAGCTCTTTAGCTGAGCCCGTGATCACAATATCTCATTTCGGATCCTTAGAGGTTCAGCATATATCTTCGAATGGATCATGCAGGGATAGTATTACAAAAACGATTAACCTGGATAATGCTTTGAAAGCGAATTTTCAGGCACCTTCCGCAGTTTGTCCCAAAGACCTGGTGAACTTCAGCGACACGAGTATCGGAAATATTGTTGCCTGGAACTGGAATTTCGGCGACGGCACATCAGCCAACCTGAAAGAACCGGCAGCCCATTTGTTTCCTGATGTGGCTGGGGAGAAAAAATACCTGGTCACCCTCATTGTTAAAAATAATCTGGGCTGTTATGATACGATCAGTAAACCGCTTACAAAATTCCAGAGCTGCAGTATTGCAGTGCCCAATGCTTTTACGCCAAATGGTGATGGTAAAAACGACTGGCTGTATCCCCTGAATGCGTTTTCTGCAAAAGATCTGCAATTCATGGTGTATAACCGTTATGGCCAGTTGGTATTCGTATCGCATGACGCTTCCGGCAAATGGGATGGAAAGATAAACGGAGCGGCTCAGCCGACCGGATCCTTTTTCTGGACACTCCGGTATACAGATGGATCATCCGGCAATAAAGTATTTCTTCACGGAACAACCCTGCTGATCCGATAGCAGACTCAATTACTTATCCAGTTCCTGCAATACTTCCAGCTCGCCCTGGCGGTCCACTTTAACAACCCGGATGGCGGACTGTTCTTCCAGTGTAACGATATATTCGATGCCTTCATTCATTTGCACTTCTTCAGCCATCACAATATCAAAATCGTAATAGACCGACCTGACTGCGCTCCTGATATTCCGGGGCAGTTTGTCTTCGCCATACATGATTAATGAAAACTTCCAGTTTCCTTTTTGATCATATACGGCCCGGTCCCCAAAACCATCCCGGATAAAATAAGATTCAAATCCGCCATCAGGAGTAGAAAACCAGCAGGCTTGGTCCTTCTGACCATAGCGGAACATAAAATCCCTGAGTGCCCGGAGATTGATTTCATTTCTGTTGAGCATATGCGTGGCGCCCAGATCCGGGTTCAGCAGCAGTGCCAGGTTATGTACTGATGGCATAAAGTTTTTTTTCAGGTTGGGCTCGATCACTTTCCTGGAGTTCTGTGCGAATACATTACCGCCTGGCGCAGGAATGAAAGTGAATCCCAGGAAAAGCGCAAAAAGGATTTCTTTCATGGTAGTAGGGTTTGTCCAACTTATTTATCGTAATACCCCACAAAATGGAAACAAATTAAAAAGCAAATGAGAATGCATGAAGTTTAGTTGACCGGGATCTGAATCAGAAATTCAGTGCCCTCACCTTCCTGCGTACTCACATTCAATTCGCCTCCCGCGGCCCTGATGATATCATAACTCAGTGACAGACCAAGACCGGTACCCTGTCCGGTGGGTTTGGTGGTAAAGAAAGGCTGGAAGATTTTTTCCAGTAATTTTTTGGGAACGCCGAGTCCATTATCCTTTACGCTGATCTCCACTTTGTCGCCGGATTTTTTTGTGCTGACGGTTATCCTGGGCTCGTAAGCCTCGCCCAATTGATTTTTCTTTTCATACAGGGTATAAAATGCATTGTTGAACAGGTTCAGCAAAACCCGGCCGATATCCTGGGGAACGATATTGATTTTCCCGATCGCCGGATCCAGCGCGATTTGCATGGCGGCATTGAAAGCCCTTTCTTTTACCCGGAAGCCCTGGTAGCTCAGTCGCAGGTATTCATCCGTGAGCGCGTTGATATCGGTTGGTTCTTTTTGTCCTGCGTCGCTGCGGGAATGTTGCAACATGGCTTTTACGATGGCATCAGCGCGACGGCCATGATGTCCGATTTTTTTTTCATTTTCCTGAATGTCTCTTGCCAGTGTCTTGATTTCATTCATGTTTCCTCCGTCGATCTGCTGTTCCATTTCCCCTATCA
>DATCAO010000294.1:0-6158 GCA_036512575.1 Puia sp. | reverse complement strand
GTCCGCGTCAGCCAGCTTCTCAGCGGCTGCAGCGTTCATTTCCGGACTGCTGTACCTGAAATTTTTAAAATTGCTGTTGGTTAAAACAGGAATATGATAGGTGGCCGCGACGACAGCGGTGCTCGTAGAGACATCAACCTTTTTATGGTTGGTGGAAATCAGTACCGGGGATGTGATCACCAACAGCGAGACGCTACTGGTAGATACGAGTTTTGACAACGTTTTCATGACGCAGGATTTATTAAGTTTTCAAAAGGTTCAAGTCGGATCGGATCGCCTGGTTATTCACCAGCGGGAGTTTCATCGGATCAATAGCGGTGATTACTAACTTTTTTTCTTCCTATTCTTCAGGCCTAATCTAAATGGATACACTTAGTAGTATTAACGAAAGCATCTGCTTTGATATTGTATTTTTCCTATAGGAAGATTGGATACTCTATCGTAAAACAAATATTGCAATTATACTACTCAAATCATAATTTTTTCGACGAATGGATTCGATGAATTGCCCGATATGTTAAAGAACTGCAGATATAAATTCAAGCTTGGGACCAATTCATGCTGCAGTAATTAGGCAAGAAGATTTTTCGATACAGCGCATTAACAATGAAAGATTTACAAGCGTCATATTAATTCGGTACAAGTTCCGGTTCTAAAAGAATTAATATAAATCCTTCCCTAATCCGGAAGAATTTTCCAAAAATGGGAATGCCTTAATGATAACTTTTATCAGAATTTCTTTTTTGTCCCGAAGTTTCACGATCCGCCATCAGTAAATCTACTTTTTCATGCACAGCCCGGAGCTCACGGAGGATCAGCCAGAATGCATCGGATCCCGTTTCATTACCGGTACCACCCGGATATTCAGTCCCCTCAGATGGCCTGACAGCCTGGGCGAACGCATTATCAGTAAAGGACACCGCCGATCCCTGGGTCTTCAATTCGATATCTGTCTGAAGCAGGTCCTCCGTACTCACTTTAAAAAACTCGCCCAATTTGATCAGTTCCTGTAAACTCGGCTCACTTTTCCGGTTCTCCCAGTTGCCGATCGTATTGGCCTGTTTATTAAAAAGTATGGCTATTTCGTCCTGGTTATGGCTGCCTTTTTTCCTGAGAAAACGAAGGTTTTTGGAGAATAAACTCATAAAACGGTCTTTTAAAATATCAATTTATATGTGAATATATCAATTATATTGATGTATTAGATAAATATATAATGGAATATGCAGTTTTATTCATCAAATATCAAATTAAATTGGATCGTTAAGACAACCATTCCTTGAACGGAGCAGGGTTTGGCCGACCCGGTTTGAATCGGATAATCAGGGGAACAGCAGTAACCAGGCTTTAATTCCAGCCGTTTAGAAATGATAGGAAACCCCAATGACGGGATATTTGACCATTGATTCGAATCTCAGGTCGGCTCTTACAAATAGCCCATAAACGACCCTGACTTCAACACCCAGTCCGCCCACAATATTGAAAGAATTATAACTTTCATCTGGTGCTATCCAAAATCCGGTACCCAGATTATCAATTTTGATTTTACCATATGAACACCCCAGATAGAAATAAGGTTGAACCCTGGTAAGTAACACATTATATTGAATAGTAAGTGGAATGCTGGAGATCTGTTCTGTGGTATAATATTGATAATAAGGATTTAAGGCTTCACTTTGAGCTGTCTTATAAGTAGTGCTTGAATAATTCACTCCGACGTTCACGGATAGCTTTTTATCGACACGCGGCCAGGTCAAACGAAGGGTAAAATTCGCGGTGTACTGGGCATTCTGACCCGACAAGGGAAACCCACCTGCAAATATGATGGGTGTTATTTCTAATTTCTGCTTGTTACGGCTATATACCTGGGAGGAACCTGAAATACAATTGTTGGTTTTCTGTACAAATTCCCCGATGCTGTTTTCACTGTACCCGACACTCTTATACCTGTCTTTGAGACTTTCGCACGGAACGCTGATAAAGTTGAGATAGTTTCTAAAATTCCCAACCAGGTCAATTTCACCAGCACCGTCCTGGGATTCATCATAAAGCAGGAAAATACTGGTGTCTTTTTGCAGAAGGAAGAACATGTCAGATTTCTCGAATGTGAAGAGATTATATGTTCCTGACACGAGCTGCCTGGCAAATACCGTATCCATCCTATTCCCATTGATCGTATTGCGAAAACTGATACTCGTGTACATTTCCTGATTGATTCCAAAACCGGAAACGTCTCCCGGAAAGTATTCTTTCAATTCGCCGCTTAGCTCTTTTTTGAAATGGACAGAGGCACTGAGATTTTTCTCTTCTGTTATTTGAATAAAGCCTTTAACAGTATCCCGGTTAAGGTTAATGATATATCCCGGATCAAATCCCTTTTGAGCACTAAGTGTATTGTGGAACAGGCATAGAATTACGAGGCAACGCAAAAGTTTCATGGCAGCAGTTCAGGTTAAAAAATGTATCGCACCGATGGGAAAATCCTGTGGCCATATTACAACAATTTTTTATTCATGTAAAGAATATAACGCAACTTGCCGCCAGATTTCATCCGGCATACATGTTTCTACTTATACTAACAGGGTTTTTGATTGGCATTTTTGGTACCCTGATCGGAGCCGGAGGCGGATTTGTGCTGGTACCTATTTTGATTCTCTCTTACCCCGAACTCAGTGCGGAATCTATTACAGCCATCTCTATGGCGATTGTAGCTGCCAATGCCATTTCCGGTTCTATCGCTTACGCGCGTTCGGGCCGTATAGATTTCAAAGCAGGAGTGTTGTTTGCCTTATTTACCATACCCGGATCCATCCTGGGTGTACTGACTACCCAGTTTATCCCGCGTCATTTATTTAATATGCTATTTGGAATATTATTGGTCGCGTTGTCTGTTTATCTTTATTTCAGGCATAGCGAGACCATTAAACCCGTCGAGGTGAAAAACGATCAAAGGCGATGGAAACATCGCGAGCTGATCGATGCCGGGGGCACAAAGTATTCGTATACTTATAATCAGACCCGGGGAATTATCATCAGTATCGGCGTTGGGTATTTGTCACCTGTCCTTGGAATTGGCGGCGGCATTATTCATGTGCCTGCATTGGTTCAGTGGCTGCAGTTCCCGGTTTTTATCGCAACGGCAACCTCACATTTTATTCTGGCCATTATGGCAACCGTTAGTGTAATTGTACACGCCATCAAGGGAAGTTATGCAGATCCGAAGATCCTGCACATGGTGATTGGTTTAACGATCGGGGTAATTCCCGGTGCGCAGATCGGCGCGTGGCTATCCCACAAAATAAAAGGACATACCATCATCCGCGTCCTGGCGATCTGTCTGGGAGTCGTCGGCGTCCGTATACTGTTTACGGCAATATCCTTTAGTTGAATTTGAATTCTCCCATAAAAAGATAAGGGTCGATAGAAGCAACATTTTCTTTCGGGCTGGGAAATTCATAGAAGTCAAGCGCCAGAAAACTCTGGGTTTCGTGCACCTGCCATAACCACAGCTTATGCCGGGTATGTAAAGTGATATCCAGTTCCGGGATGAGTTCCTTGACAAGGCCCTCCCAACAGGCTTTTTCAAGTTGTTCGATGGGATTCAGGTTTTCAGATCCGACGGCGTCTTTGTCCGCCCACTGCTGTTGTGCAAAATGCGTATTCGTATTGAGGAGTATTTCCTGTTGTGTACTTTTCGTTTCCATACACGGGGGTTTTAGGTTCTACTTATATTAGACGCTAAAACTTTTGAAAAGTAAACGCTGCGGACTGAAAATATTGTTAATACTGTATCGGAGGCCAATTATTAGTTATTAATGATTAATGATTAGCGGATCGGGAATTCAAGAGCTGAAGTCAGACTTCAAAGCATCCCTCGTTAATAATTAATAGTTGATTCCCAGCGCATTCACCGGTTTGTCCGAATAAACAATCACTTCCCCTGCGCGGATTTCAGCTCCGGGTTGCAGATTTAATATTTTCAGCCGTACCGTATGCCTGCCTTTGGGTAAATCGTACTTCCAACAGAGTTCATGTCGCCGGTCGTGAAATGCGGTAGGCAACACAGGCGATTCAACCAGATTGCCATCGATGAACAGATCAGTATGAAAAATATAAGCCGGACCATCCTTCCCGGCAATCGCTTCACCCCTTAAAACAAATCCGGTTCCGTCGAATTCAAACTCAATTTCATCTTTTGCCGCTGACCATTTCACTGGAATTTTTAGGATGGGGAAAATGCCATCAAAACTTTTTTCATATAGTACAACCGCAGGCGCCTGTCTTTTGATGGTCACCTGATCTCCACTTACCGTTCCGCCATTTCGCTTTATGTTTTCCAACGCGTGTTTCAACCCGATTTCATAGACCTTGTTCAGCGACATCCGGGTATATTTGAATTCAATGGGTTCAGCTTCGGCTAATCCCATTTTCCAGTAAGCAGGAATATGATCGTATCCGAGTATTGCCCCAAGAACGCCTCCGGCCGTGGATGGATTACAATCCGCGTCTTGTCCGCAACGCGTGGCAATCTCCAGCGTTTTAGTAAAATTTTTCTCGCCGTACAACAAACCCGTCACCACATAAGCCGCATTCACTTTCGCATCAATATTAAATGGCGCAAATACGCCCTCAGGGCATCCGATATCATTTGCCCATTTTTTCTGGATCTCCAGCCAGGTCTGTTTCCAGTCTGCCGGATATTTTCTGTGCCAGTCGATCGCATCCCGGATGCACGCATGAAATTCACTTTGTGACGGGATGCATTTCAAAGCGCCTTCAATAATTTCTTGCACATCATCTGTAGTAAATGCCAGTGTGTACATCGCGCCGACAAACACGCCACCGTACCAGCCATCTCCGTAATTCATAATATGACCGATTTTATCTGATATCGCAGAAGCGGCATTCGGCATACCCGGACTCATCAGTCCCGAAAAATCAGATTCAATCTGGTAGTCGATACAGTCTGCATGCGGATTGTTTTTCCAATAACCGGTTAGCGGAGGCCTTAACCCCTGCAATACATTGTAACGGGCAGCCTGGTTCGCATGCCACAGATCATAACCCGCGCGGGCAAAGGCCAGTGCAAAGGAATCTACGGGCGCATCCAATCCATATTTTTCGAAAACATCCACAAAAGTCAGATCCATATACAAGTCATCATACAGATATGGATTGTTCAGCATGGTTTCTTTCAGATAACCATCATACCATAGGAGTGGCTGGTAGTCTCCAATAAAACTTCCCTGGAAACGGAATTCATAAGGCCCTCCAAAAGTGACACCAATGGTTTGTCCGGCCCAGCCACCCTTGATTTTGTTTTCAAGCTGATTCATCGGGATCACCAGCGGGTTCCCGTTAGCCGGAGCTTGTGCTGATATAACCAGCCGCAGTATTAAAATCAAGTGAATAAATAAAAATGTTCTTTTCATTTGGTTGCTTTTGAATGAAGAGACCGCATGGAAAGACAATTTACCATTTTCCCGCGTGCAAAATCAGAAATAAAAAAGCCCTGGATTTTCCAGGGCTTCCTTCACATTGAATAATTAGCTGGGTATCGTGATATCCATTGATTTTTTTCCTTTAATCAGAGCAATCACAATAACCAGCAGCAAAACCAAAACGCCTCCGACAATCTGTACTCCCGTTAAAGTTCCATCCGGTGCTTTGCCATTAGCAGCTGAAGCATATGATTGTATTATAGCTAAAGACAATATTCCGGATAGTGTATACCCGGGATATTTAATTAACTTTTTCATACTTCTGTTTTTATAGTGCATTTTCATTTACTAGAAAGTGTAGGTTGCTGCCAGTAATCCCGTGAATGTGCTTCCAGTTGTTGTACCGTCATGTTTCAGGAATGCATTTTCCTTCGAACTGTCGAAACGGACTTCAGGCATAAAAGTCAGTTTGCCCAGGTGGAACTGACCGGTTAACGTAAACTCTGTGAAACTACCTGGTGTTACGACTTTGTCTTCATCACCAAAATATTCACCGCGTAATGTGAGACCAAATAATGAGCTCGGATCCCAGTTCAGGTAAAGAGCTGCGCCTCCCCAGTTCACGGTAGTACCTGAGTATTTCCGAACCTGATCGGTAGCATTAAATCCAACACCGAATTTTGGAGAAATGGTACCCGTCAATACCAGGTCATACTG
>DATCAO010000293.1:0-4746 GCA_036512575.1 Puia sp. | reverse complement strand
AACACCGCGTTCCATTCGGAAATATTCTTAAATGAATCGGTATACGCATTGAAGAATCCGGTTTTGGCTGTTGTCCATTTCGGTTTGATGGCATCCAGATCCCATTGAAGCGGGGCGGAAAAAAAGAACCTGCCCTGGCTGTAGAATTCCGGCAGCAGATGGCAACGGTCGCGAATAAGACTGATAACTGAAAGCAGGAATCCATCGTCTTGAATTGGTATCCCGTTCTTGAGGTAAATATTCTTTACCGGAGTCAGCAGTTCGGTTACAGGCAGGCGGCGGATCCATTCCTGATTAAACCATTTGGCCTTTTCGTAGTTGAATTTTGCGCCGGCCTTGTGTACCCGTTCTATGGAAAATTTTTCTACCAGTTCGGGGAGGGAATAGAGCTCCTGTTCGGTTCCGTCGTTCCACCCCAATACAGCGAGCATATTGACGAAAGCTTCCGGCAAAAACCCTTTTTCACGGAAACCGGAAATCATATCTCCGGAAACGGGATCCTTCCAGTCCATCGCAAAAATCGGAATCCCCAGACGTTCTGAATCCCGTTTGCTGAGTTTACCGTTTCCGTCAGGTTTCAGGATCAGCGGGAAATGTGCCCAGGCGGGCATGCGATCGACTCCGAACAGCCATCGCCACAGAAGAACATGAACCGGCGCACTCGGCAACCATTCCTCTCCGCGGAAAGCATGGGTAATCTGCATCAGATAATCATCTACAACAACCGCCAGATGATAGGTCGGCATGCCGTCGGCTTTCAGCAAAACTTTATCATCCACCAGAGTGGTATTGAATTCCACGCGCCCGCGGATCATATCGTCCAGGTAGAGGGTTTCATTTTCCGGCATCTTAATCCTCACAACGAATGGGGTATTAACGGAAAGTAATTTTGCTGATTCTGTTTCTCCCAGGGTCAGGGAATTGCGCATATGCATGCGCGTGTGGTGGTCGTATTGAGGAGATGGATTGGCAGGACTGCGGTGTGCGTTTCGCATGGTTTCCAGTTCTTCCGTTGTATCGAAAGCATAATACGCCTGTCCGGCATCGACCAGCTTTTTGGCGTAGGCACCATATATTTCTTTTCTTTCACTTTGCCGGTAAGGTGCGTATGGGCCACCCTGGCGGGGACTTTCATCCGGCATGAGGCCGCACCATTGCAGGGTTTCATAAATATATTCCTCAGCTCCGGCTACAAAACGGGCCTGGTCTGTGTCTTCAATACGTAAAATGAAATCCCCCTTCTGCTGTTTGGCGAACAGGTAATTGTACAAAACCGTCCGTACGCCACCCAGGTGCAAACCTCCAGTGGGACTGGGTGCAAACCGAACCCTTACTTTTTTTTCCATGGGGAGCAAAGATAATCAATGAGGCAGGAAACGGGATTCGGATCGGAATGTGCCGTGATTTTTGTTAAAGCAGCTCATACCGGTTGTTCAATGGGGAACGGATTTGTATATTCACCCGTGAAATTTCTGATAACCCTTGTAATTCTCTTCAGCTGCCATCTGCTGCAGGCGCAGGAGATTACGTACGACAATGTATATGTGGACTACGATTCGGCCATCGAATTTCGAAATCTGCGTATCATCCCCATTCGTCCAAAACATGGATTTGGAAACGGGGCTCCGAAAGCCATTTCACTGAGTCAGGCGATTAAGAAGGGCATAGCTACCATTTCGGAAAGGGGAACCGCTTCGACGGAGAACGTACATTTCCTGCGCATCAATAATCATTCTGATCAGACTATTTATATTTCATCCGGTGAATTGATTTCAGGAGGTCGCCAGGACAGGATGGTTACCAGAGACACCCTGCTGGAGCCGAACGGGCGGGATCAGTATTTTTCCGTGATGTGCGTGGAAGAGTTGCGCTGGAGTGATAAAGAAAAGAAATTTGCCTATGAGAATTTTGCAAACCCCGATCTGCGTCGTGTGGTGGACGTAAATAAGAACCAGGTGCTGATCTGGCAGGAAATTACGCGCCAACTAGGGCAGGGGCATATCAACAGCAAAAGTTCCGCTTATCTTTCGCGGAATGCAGATAAGAAAATGGTTCAGCTCAATGACGAATACTTTCATTATTTCCAGGATAAGTTCAGGGCGGGAGACAGCAGCGTCGTAGGGATTGTTTGTATGTCGGGCGATAAAGTGATCGGCTCGGATATTTTCGCATCAAAAGATCTTTTCTTCAATCAGCTGGATCCGTTGCTGAAGGGTTATTGCGATGAAGCCCTGTATGTGGGCAGCCCGGTTACGATAACCCGGGATGAAGAAAAAAAATATCTGGATAAACTGCTCACCGATAAATTCAGCCAGGAAATATTTTTAAAAGAAAACGGAAAGATTTTCAGGCAACATGGCCAGGTTATTCATATCAATAGCTTCTGAGTAACTTGCATCATATTTTATTTTACGAAGACACCTTTCTGGCTGAAGAAACTCTACCCTTCCTGTCTCTGGAATTATCCATCTGCCGGAGGGAAAAAAATCTATCTTAGTTTTGACGACGGACCTCACCCGGTTGCAACACCATTCGTACTTGACCAACTAAAAAAATTTAACGCCAAAGCCAGTTTTTTCTGCATAGGGAAAAACGTTCAGCAGGAACCCGAAATTTATAAACAGATTCTGCTCGAAGGTCACCGGGTCGGCAATCATACATTTAACCACCTCAATGGTTGGAAAACAGATAATGGCTTGTACCTGAAAAATGTTGAGCAGGCCCGCGAGCTGATCGATTCGTATCTTTTTCGTCCGCCCTACGGAAGGATGAGCGCATTTCAGATCCGGAATATGATTCAGAAACTCCAATATAAAATCGTGATGTGGGATGTACTCAGCGGGGACTTCGATCCGGCTGTAGACGGCCGGCAGGCTGCTGAACGGGTGATCAGTTGTTCACGTCCCGGGAGTATTGTAATTTTTCACGATAGCACTAAGGCATTTCGGGTTTTGCAGGAGGCTTTACCGCTTGTTCTTGCGTATTTTTCCGGTGAAGGATATTCGTTTGAGATGATTCAATAATTAAAGCGGATGTCCGACTATGTAAGTAGAACGCAATTAAAATAAATTGGGCCGGGGTAGACACCCTGGCCCGTTTTTAATCCGTACCCTATGAAAACTGATTTAAAGGTAGAACTTTTTTTGATTCACCAAACATATTTCCCAGATAACCATGGGGATAGAACCGGTTAGCCAGTCAAAAGAACGAATCGGAAGACACTTGAAAAGCAGTGAGAAACCAGACTAAGTGTTTTCCATTAGTCGTTCTTATGGTGAGAAAAGGCATAGCTATTCACCGCAAATCCTAATTTGAATTTGATATGGAACTGATTGATTCACATTGTCATTTATATCTTCCTGCCTTTGCGGAGGATATAGACGGGGTTATTCAGCGGGCCCGGTCGGCCGGGGTGGGGCAATTTTACCTTCCTGCTATAGACCTGGAACACGAGGCCGCGTTATTTAACCTGGAAGCGGCTTATCCCGGTGTTTGTTTTGCCATGCAGGGACTTCATCCCTGTTCTGTTAAGTCAGATGTAGATGAGGCGCTGCAGCATATAGAATCGAGTTTTGCGACGCGGTCATTTGCGGCAGTTGGAGAAACGGGACTTGATTTCTATTGGGACAGAACTTTTGAAAAAGAACAATACCACGCGTTTCACCAGCAAATTGAATGGGCCCTGCAATATGATCTGCCGGTGGTGATTCATTCGCGCGAATCGATTCAGCAAACCATTGCGGTGATCAGGGAACATCAGAAAGGCAATTTGCGCGGAGTCTTTCATTGTTTCAACGAATATGAAGAGTCGGCCAGGCAAATTATAGACCTTGGATTTTATATGGGGATTGGTGGCACCCTGACTTATAAAAACAGCAAACTACCGGAACTAATAAAAAAAATAGGTCTCAATCATATTGTGTTGGAAACGGACGCACCTTATTTACCCCCCGTCCCTTTCCGGGGTAAACGAAATGAAAGCAGTTACCTGGTACTTATTGCAGAAAAAATGGCCGAAGTTCTGAATGTAGATGTTGAGGAAGTTGCACATCTTACTACAGCCAATACCCGGAAACTATTTCAAAAACCATAAAAAATTAAAACCTCAAAATAAAGCGTGAAGCCTTATTTTTGCGGTCCTCAAAAGCGGAAGGAGAGGTGTCCGAGTGGTTGAAGGAGCACGCCTGGAAAGTGTGTATAGTGGAAACGCTATCGCGGGTTCGAATCCCGCCCTCTCCGCTGAAATCAATTATTTTAGATTTAAAGAAATCAAGAAAGCCCGCAAATACTGAGTTTGCGGGCTTTCTTGATTTTAAGATTACCCCAAATTACTCCACAATACAGGTAATTTTCATGCGAGTTTCGTGTACCTGTCCTGGTTTTACAAAACTCTCACGAATTTAACGCAAGTCGCTTTCTATTAACAACTTATAAAAACAGAATAAAAGCCTCCGCCTCTAAACGGAAGTAATTTTGTAATTTTTAAAAGCGTCAAAATGGAAAAGAGTTTTGGTTTGATTTTTTACCTCAAAAAAAATAAGCATGATCGCAATAAAAAATCAGTGATCTATATGCGCATTACGGTCGATAGTGAAGTCAGTGAAATTAGTACCAAAAGAAAATGCGAGTCGAAAAAGTGGAACAAAATTTCAGGCAGGATGAATATAAAGGAGGAGGGATCACTTGAATTCAATTCCTATCTGGACACATTGCAACAAAAGGTTTTTGAAGCAAAAAGAAAACTTC
>DATCAO010000292.1:0-5443 GCA_036512575.1 Puia sp. | reverse complement strand
ATGATAATCTTTTGCAGTATCTATTTGCCCATAAGAGACTTCAACCGCAAGGGAGTCAGTTTTAAATACCTGCGTCCCGATGATTACCGGAAAGGAAGGTATCATACGGGTGCCTGAATCGAAACTGGTAATCTTCCATTCGAGATGATAACTGGTACCAGTAGCCGAAATCAGGGAATCCTGTTTGCCTTTCTCTATCAGTTCAAAATGAGGAATGCTGTCGAAGGCGGGCAGCTGGTTACCGGATACCATGGGCGACTGGATATCAATAGTGAAACGAACCGGTTCGCCGATCAGGATCTGATTTTTATCCACGGCGGTTTTGACGGTCGGAGTTTCCTGCGCCCGCAGCATCGACGGACCTGCAAACAGGAATACGCAACAAACGATATAGGTTAGGGGTTTCGCCATCGGTCAGGCAGGTCGGTTTCTACCCACAAAAAACTTCTGCAGAATTTTTACGTAATCCTCGTCCGTTCGCATATGCAGAAGATCTGCTCCTGCCTTAAGAAAAAGGGATTTACTGAGCTCGGTCATTTTAAAAAAAGATTGCTGGTATTCGTTTCTTTGATCAAAGTCGGATGTATCCACGCATTTCATCACGCCGGTTTCCGCATCCTCCACTTCGATCAGTCCCGCGTCCGGCAGTTCCATATCCATTTTATCGTACACCTTGATGCCGATGAGGTCGTGTTTTTTTCCGGAAACCCGCAGCGCTTCTTCATAACCTTCGTCCAGGAAATCGCTGAGCAGAAACGTAATGGTTTTCTGGCGAAGCGTATTGTTCAGGAACCTGAGCGCCTGGCTGATATTCGTTTTGTGGTGTGCAGGCTCGGTCATCAGCAGGTCGCGCACCATGTGCAAGACCTGGTCACGCCCTTTTTTAGGCGGGATATATTTTTCTATTTTATCACTGAAGAAAAGCAGGCCTACTTTATCATTGTTGTTCACGGCCGAAAAAGCGAGCACGGCGCAGATCTCCGTGATGAGGTCTTTCTTTCTGCCCTTCACCGTGCCAAACAAAGAACTTCCGCTCACATCCACCATCAGCATCACCGTGAGTTCCCTTTCTTCTTCGAATAATTTGCTGAAAGGATGGTTAAAACGCGCCGACACATTCCAGTCGATAAAACGCACATCGTCGCCCGGGTAATATTCGCGAACTTCCCTGAAAGCCATGCCCCGGCCTTTAAAGGCAGAATGGTATTCGCCAGTAAAGAGGTGCCGGGTGAGTCTTTTGCTTTTGATCTCCAGCTCTCTTACTTTTTTTAATATTTCTTGTGCACTCAGCATGGTTGGCGGTTGGCGGTTGGCAGTTGGCGGCTCATGACTTTTTTTCCAGATAGTTAATAAATCCATTTATCACACGTATGTTCCTATCAATTAACTCATTCATCTTATTAAAAGATTGTTCATCAATAATATTAATCAATCTCGCTACACTCAGGAGTGTTTCTACTTCATACGCAGACCCTCTGGATATGTGAAAAAACTGAATTGAATCCTTTTTATAATTCCTGCCCAAACCTTCGGCAATATTTGTTGGTATTGAAACTGCGGCCCGGTTTGTTTGACTCGTTAAACCATATTGTTCTTCCTTAGGATACTGTTTTGTCAGTTTATATATTTCTCTTACCGTTTCCATGGAAAAAATCCAAACATCCAATTTCTTATAATTTGACATAGCATAAATTTTTATGCTACCCTCTCGCAATAACCTAAATTTATTACCCCACTAATCCGCCAACCGCCAACCGCCAACCGCCAACCGCCAACCGCCAACCGTCTACGGCACCTGTATCGCCCGCAACACCTCATCAATCACCCAGTCCGCATTCACATTCTCTGCTTCCGCTTCATACGTAAGCCCGATGCGATGGCGGAGAACATCTTTGGAAATTGAACGCACATCTTCCGGAATCACATAACCCCTCTTGTTCAGAAAAGCATTGGCTTTTGCGGCAAGAGCCAGGTTGATGCTTGCACGGGGAGAACCGCCATAGGAAATCAGGGGTTTCAATTTCTCCAGCCGGTATTTGTCCGGGCTGCGGGTGGCGAATACGATGTCCAGGATATAATTCTCAAGTTTTTCATCCATGTATATTTTACGGGTCAGGTCGCGGGCTTCAAGGACCTCGTGCATGGATACCACCTGCTGCAGTTCCGGGCCTTTGATACCATTCATATGGCTTCGGATGATCAGCTGTTCTTCCTGTTTGGAAGGATAGGTGACGATCACTTTCATCAGAAACCTGTCCTGTTGTGCTTCAGGTAGCGGGTAGGTCCCTTCCTGCTCCAGGGGGTTCTGGGTAGCCAGAACAAGAAAAGGTTCTTCCAGTATATAACTGCTGTCGCCGATGGTCACCTGTCTTTCCTGCATGGCTTCCAGTAATGCGCTCTGCACTTTGGCCGGGGCACGGTTGATTTCATCCGTCAGCAGGAAATTAGCGAATATGGGTCCTTTGCGAACCACAAACTCATGCTTTTGCTGGTTGAAAATCATTGTTCCAATCACATCGGCCGGCAGCAGGTCGGGCGTAAACTGAATACGGCTGAATTTGCCTTTTATAGTCTGGGCAAGGGACTTAATCGTGAGCGTTTTGGCGAGACCGGGAACTCCCTCAAGCAGGATATGGCCGTTGGTGAGCAGGCCCATCAGCAGACGGTTCAGCATATACTGCTGTCCTACAATCACCCGGCCGATTTCTGCCCGCAGTTTGTCCACGAACTGACCCTGGATCTGAATTTTTTCATTGAGTACCCTGATGTCTTCCGCCGTATACATGGATATAATTTTAAAATTGGTCCCGCCAAAGGCGGGATGAAAATCTGATAGCCCTGCCCGTATTCATTTGAAAGTCTGGGCAAAAATAGCGAATTCGACTGTTCGTCCGGAAGCTATCCCCTTCAATTCATGGACATATTCAGCCGTTTGATCACTTTCACATTTTTTTATCGCCTGATCATACAATATTTCAGGCGAATTAAAGTTGTGGATAGCATAAAACCTGTGTTTATGCGTAAAATCAGTATTGCCTCCATCGTTTTCGTATCATTTCTGGTGATCAATGGCTGCAGTAAGAGTAGCAGTTCATCGGGTAGTGCCAAAACGGTTCAGAATCTTTCCGGCTCTTATTCCATCACGGCTTTAACAGCATACCTCTCCGGCATTACGATAAACCTTTTTGACTCCCTGCCGCCCTGCGAAAGGGATAATATCATCCAGCTGAATTCTACCGGATCCGCTCATTTTATCGATGCAGGTGTTGTCTGCGTACCCACATCAGATTCTACCGGTAGCTGGAGCCTTTCGCAAAATACAGATACCATCTATGTCGCCGGCAGCGCATCATACATTAAGTCATGGGATGGCACCACACTGGTACTCACAAATCAAGAGAGCATCCAGGGATTTCCGGTAACCGCCACGACGACCTTGTTGAAGAAATAATCAGGAGAGGTATTTCCCCACTATCGGCATCCTCCGGCCCATGCCGAATGCCTTGCTGCTGACCCGGATGATGGGACAGAACTGATTGCGTTTGTATTCACTGGTATTGACCAGTTTTAATACCCGCGCTACCAGGGCTTCATCCACGCCCATGGCGATAATTTCACGGGGTCCTTTTCTTCTTTCAATATACAGGTATAAAATCTTGTCCAGAATTTCATATTCCGGGAGGCTGTCGCTGTCTTTTTGATCCGGACGCAATTCAGCGGAAGGTGCTTTATGTAATATGGAAGCCGGGATGATTTCTTCTTCCCGGTTAATAAAACGGGCCAGCGCATAAACCTGGGTTTTATATAAATCGCCGATCACACTGAGCCCTCCGGCCATATCGCCATATAATGTTCCATACCCGGTGGAGAGTTCGCTTTTATTGGAGGTATTCAATAATATATATCCGAATTTATTGGCAAGCCCCATGAGCAGGTTGCCCCGTGCACGGCTCTGGAGGTTTTCTTCAGCGATGCCAAATGGGAGATCGCTAAAATACGGTTTCAGGGAGCCCAGGAGGCTGTCAAATACGGGCTGAATGGGCAGGATATCAAAAGGATTGTTCAATCTGACCGAGAGCGTCCTGGCATCATCAACTGAATGGCCACTGGAATACCCCGAAGGCATGGCCACCGCCCGCACGTTTTCCGGTCCCAGGGCTTTACAGGCTAAGGTGAGCGTGACGGCGCTGTCGATTCCTCCGCTGCTCCCGAGTATGGCTTTCTGGAATCCCATTTTTCCGAAATAGTCGCGGATACCCAGCAGCAGGGCATCATGGATCTCCCGGATATTGTTGCCACGGGTAATATAGGGAATGATCTGGTCTGGCGTCAATTCAGAAGCGGAAGTGAACAGGGGCAGGTGTTTATTCACCGGCCTGTATTTGGTTTCCGTATCGATCACCTGGAAGTCTTCTTCAAAAATTTTCAGATGATGTGTGCAATTGCCATGGGCATCATAGACCACACTGCCCCCGTCGAAAATAATTTCCGTTTGAGAACCCACGGCATTGCAGTAATACATGGGCAATTTGTATTTCAGCACATTCTGACGAACCACCGCCCGGCGGTCTTCTTCATGATCATAGTCGAAGGGAGACGCAGAGATATTGATCATGAGGTCAGGTTGCTGGGGCATGAGCTGATCCATCGGACATGCCTGGTACAGTGGATTATCCCCCAGATTCCAGATGTCCTCACAGATGGTGAGGGCAATACGTTTGCCCATGAATTCAATGACATGCCATCGGGAACCCGGCTCAAAATACCGGTATTCGTCAAAGATATCGTAGGTGGGCAGGCAGGTCTTGTAAACCAAACCCTTCACCTCGCCCTCGTGCAGGAACCACGCAGCATTAAATAAATCCTTCCCCTTGACACCCGGATTGGGGGCCGGAGATCCGACGATCACGCCAATGCCGGAACTATGCTCTTTGATGGTTTCTATGGAAGCATAACATCGCGCCAGGAAATCCTGGAACTCCAGAAAATCACGGGGCGGATATCCGCAGACCGATAGTTCTGAAAATACTGCGAGGTCTGCACCGTTTTCTTTTGCCAGCCGGATACCCTGAATAATTTTTTCCCTGTTGTATTCAAAGTTGCCGATATGGTAGTTCTGTTGAACCAGCGCGATCTTCATGAAACAAATTTACTGCTATGCCCGCGAATACTATCTTGCGGCCACTAACGTTTTTATCCGGATGAAAAAAAGACTTATTCCCCTGTTGTTCCTGTGTTTTATCGGATGTAAAACCGGTAAAAAAGCACCTGATGTTTCTAATATTCCCGTAAGCATACATATTGAACGTTTTGACCAGGCTTTTTTTGCCATCGATACCAATTCCGTTCAGCAGGGATTACTGAATCTGGGCAGGCAATTCCCATATTTTATCAATGATTTCGCCGTGAACATTCTGGGAACCAGCCCGCTCTCGGATACCAG
>DATCAO010000291.1:0-4004 GCA_036512575.1 Puia sp. | reverse complement strand
TTAGTACAATAATACTAATTATTTTAGTAACGGACAAAACTAGTATGGGAGTATAGGAGTATGGGAGTATGGGAGTGTGGGACAAATACCGTCAACTGTCATCCGTCAACCGTCGTCCTTCATCCTACTCCGCCAGCAACGCGTTCACGATTTCATTAAATTCCTTTTTAAACATATCATAGTGCGCGCCCGTACCCGGACCATTAAAGCCGGTATGGATTTTACGAACCATTCCTTTTTTGTCGATAAAAATGGTTGTCGGGAATCCTACGATTTCCCGAATTTCCGGGAGGGTTTTCTCCGTGCGCAGGGAATCGCCGGTCACGACGCCCGTAGCCAGGATGGGATAAGTTACATGAAACCTGGTAATAAAGGGCTGCAGTAATCGTTTCGCATCGGCAAAGGATGTGGTTCTTTCGTAAGCCAGCCCGACGATTTCCACACCTCTGGATTTATTCTGAAGATACCAGGGACTCAGGAAACGGGTTTCATCCATACAATTGGGACACCATGAACCCAGGATCTGAACTATGACTACTTTATTTTTAAAAACCGGATCACTTAAGCTGACTGGTTTTCCGTTCAGATCCGGAAATGTAAAATGGAGACGGGCAACAGACGAATCTTTTAATCCGGTAACACTGAATTCGTCAGGTAGTTTTGCGCCTGCATCTTTTTCAGCCACCCAGGTTTCGACCGACGTGGCCCCGGAATAATAAAACCCCTGCATCCTGGCGGTATCCAGAATCCTGCTTACGAAAGAATAAGCGTGCCCTCCATCGAATGTGGAGAGCCTGAGTGTATCCCCATCCACCACGCCTTCGAGGAACCGGTAATCTCCGGTGCTGGTTAAAAAAGTTCCACTTACCTGATTACCCATCTGCCTGAATTCACCTATCGCTTCGGTAGAATCGTTCTCGCCGCGAAAATGAGCAGACCATCTGCCCGACACATCGAAAGCAGGCGCTTTGGGATTGGGAAACCGGTTCGCCTGGTTAAAAATTGCGCGAAACGGAACAACGGTCTTCCTAGCTCCCGAAATTTTAATCCAGTTCCCTTCGAGGGTTTTTTCGTCAACGATACGCAGCGAAAAATGGGAATCAAAAAAGGGCATATCGATAAAAAGAGAATCTCCAACCTGCCGGATATTATCCACCAACAGCCGCTCGGTGCCATTGATTACATGAATGACGATCTTTCCGGATACCTCCCTGGTCTGAAAAATAAAAACTATGGAGTGTCCATCCGAACGAAGTATTTCTCCCCGCCAGAGTCCCAGGGATATGTTGATGTTGTCCGCGTCCGGGCTTTCGGGATTTGCCTTTGCGGCAGAACTTAGAAAAAGATTTATCAGGAAAAACAAAAAAGACACTGACCTCTTGAATGGATGGGGCATAAGTGAAAATAGGGGCAAAGTTAGGGCCAATTGATGGATGATTTATTGCCGGGCTTTCTTAACTTTATTCGAATGGGGAAAAACGCGTCCGCTTTTATTTTCTTTTATCTGCTCGCCACATGTTTATTTTTTTCTGTGCAGGCGCAAACCGTGATCCCTTTATATGCCGGAGAGATTCCCAACGCGAGGCTAACGCCAGACAAAGAAAATTCAAGGTATGAACGGGACAGTGTTCTGATTGTCAGTAAAGTTTCCCACCCTTCACTGACTCTGTTTTTTCCCGCTAAAGGAAAAGCGACGGGCGCAGCCGTGATCATATGTCCGGGGGGTGGATATACCAATCTGGCTATGGGCTACGAAGGAACCGATGTCGCATTACGGTTTAACCAATCCGGCATAGCTGCATTCGTGTTGAAATACCGGATTCCGGACACCACCACCATGATCCACAAAGAATCCGGTCCTTTACAGGATGCGCAGCGTGCGATACAACTGGTGCGGTCCCGGGCGCAGGAATGGGGTATAAACCCTTCGAAGATCGGCATCATGGGGTTTTCCGCAGGAGGTCACCTGGCCGCAACAGCGGGCACCCATTTTCAAAAAGATTATATTCCCAATCCGCAGCATATTTCCCTTCGTCCCGATTTTCTGATACTGATCTATCCGGTTATTAGTTTCAGAAAGCCCATCGCTCATATGGGATCCGCCAATAACCTGATCGGCCCGGATCCTTCGCCGGAAAATATAAAAGAATTTTCTAACGAAGAGCAGGTTACTGATCAAACACCTCCCGCCTTTCTGGTTCACGCAAAAGATGATGATGCAGTTCCCTATGAAAACAGCGAATGGTTTGCAGAGGCCTGTAAACTGCATCATGTTCCCGTTGAAGTATACTATTACGCAAAGGGAGGTCATGGATTTGGTATGACGAATAAGACCAGTGACCGGTTATGGATGGATCTTTGTATCGGCTGGCTCGGGAAAGAACATTTTTTGCGAAAATAATCAGGGTATCGCCGTGCAACATTTTTCTAGGCACCAGCGTCTATCTGTTTATACATTCCTGTGTTCAAAAAATAATAAATAAACCCGGCTATGTTAAAGAATTTCTTCAAGATTGCTTTCCGGAATCTATGGAAAAATAAAGGGTTCAGCATCATCAATATCACCGGCCTCGCCATCGGTATGGCCAGCGCGATGCTGCTCCTGCTCTGGATTTATGATGAAGTGAGTTATGACCGATTTCATATGAACAGAGACCGCATCTATGAAGCCTGGAATCGGGCAGAGTTTAGCGGGGAACTCCACAGTTGGAATACCACGCCCAAAGTGCTGGCCCGTACGATGGAACACGATTTTCCTGATGTGCAGGTAGCTGTCCGGGTGAACTGGCCTTCAAATTATTTATTTACCGTTGGTGAAAAACGGATCATGGTTGAAGGAAATATAGTAGACACGGCATTTCTGGAGATGTTCAGTTTTCCCCTGCTCAAAGGCAATCCGCATATTGCCCTGAATGATCTGCATTCTATTGTGATCACCGAAAAATTGTCCAAGAAATTATTCGGCAATGAAGATGCGATGGGCAAACTCATCCAGATAGACAATAAAGAATCTTTTCGCGTAACCGGTCTTGCTAAAGACCCTCCCGGAAACACGCGATTCCAGTTTGAATACCTCCTGCCCTGGGCTTACCTGCATAAGCTCGGAGGTGATGATATCTACTGGGGGAATAATTCGACGAGGACCTATGTGATGCTGAAGCCCAACGCCAGCCTGGCCGCGGTTCAACAGAAAATGAAAACCCTGAAAGGGAAGTACGATAAGGAAGAAACCAAATGGCAAATGTTTTTATATCCGATGAGCCGCTGGCGTCTGTATTCTGATTTTAAAGGTGCCGTGGAAGACGGCGGACGGATCGAATTCGTAAAACTCTCCGCCATCATCGCCGCATTCATTCTGTTGATTGCCTGTATCAATTTCATGAACCTGAATACAGCCCGGAGCGAGAAAAGGGCTAAGGAAGTGGGTATCCGCAAAGTGGTGGGAGCACGAAAAGGCGGCCTGATCAGCCAGTTCCTGGGTGAATCTGTGTTATTGAGTTTTTTTGCCGCGCTGGTGGCCATCGGACTGGTTTTGCTTAGTCTTTCAGCATTCAATCAGGTGACGGATAAAAATATGTTTGTTCCCTTCGGCAGTTTCAGATTTTGGCTCTTGGTTATTGCGTTTATTCTTTTTACCGGTTTACTGGCGGGCAGCTACCCGGCTTTTTTTCTATCATCCTTCCAACCCGTTAAAGTGCTGAAGGGCGGTTTTAAAAAAGTGAATGCGCTGGTCACGCCCAGGAAAGTGCTGGTGGTGCTGCAGTTCAGCTTTGCCATTTTGTTGATTATTTGTACAATCATTGTGCAGCAACAGATCAATCACGCACAGGACAGGGATTCCGGCTACGATAAAAATAATCTCATTTTCCATTACCTGACTGGTGATGTTGAGAAAAATTACACACTGATCAAAAACGAATTGATTTCTTCCGGGACAGCCAGCTCGGTAACGAAAACCAGTGCACCCCTCACACAGGCTTGGAGCGACAGCTGGGGATTCGAAT
>DATCAO010000290.1:0-4925 GCA_036512575.1 Puia sp. | reverse complement strand
AAAATCTGCTGATCTCGCAATGATGGCCCGCAGACCGCCCGTATTCATTTCTTTGAGCAGCACTTGATCAATCTCGGCCCTGATCTTTCCCTTTTCGCTGTTGGGATTGAAAGGTGTGGATTCCGTCATCACACCCTTTACCCATCCATACATATATACGTTATCAAAAAAAATCAGCCGGGCACCTGCTCCTTTGCAGGCGTCGATGGTATAACGCATGATCAGGGGCCAGCTTCTCTTCCAGATTTTCTTATTGTACTCCAGCCCCACCAGCAGATACACCACATCGGATCCATTCACCGCCTGCAAAACATCTTCCCTGTTCAGCACATCACCGGAAACGGTTTCCGCGCCGGGAACCGGTTTGGGATTCCTGGAAAATAACCGCACCTGCAGGCCGTTGGACTGAAGAATGGGAACCAGTTCTGTCGCTATCGTGCCATTTGCACCTAACAAAGTATGGACTGCCATAACCCGATTTTTAGTGGACACAAATTTAAGTGCAATAAAAAGGAAAGCCTAATGACATTTTTTCCCTGCCGACTATCATCTGTCATCTGTTATCTGTTATCTGCCATGATGTAGTAATGTAGTAGCCCACAATCCAACAGGCTGCCTATCTTTATAATTATTACTCAAACGATAACCTGCGCCATGCCGAACCGACGTATTGCCATTCAACAATTACTCCTCATCTGGGCCGGGGTTGCACTCCTGCCCTCCTGTTTACATGAGGAGGAAAAAGTTTCTATTCCGCTAAAGCTCATTCACATCGAACCGGCAGACGAAAATATGCTGGCCGGCCTCACTGAAACCATTCTGCCGAAAACCGATACTCCGGGCGCCAAAGACCTCGCGGCCCATCTGTTCGCGCTGAAAATGGTGGACGTTTGTTATACAAAAGAAAACCGGGAAAAGTATATACAGGGCATGAAAGATTTTGAATCCTGGGTGATGAAAAAAACGGGCAAAACGTTTAGCGAGACCTCAGCAATTGAAAAACAATCGCTCGTTGCGGAACTGGATCAGCAGAAACCCACAAAGGAGGGAATCTCCTTTTTTTATCAGTCCACCAAAAGATTGACGATACTGTCATATACCACCTGCGAATACTATTTAACAAATATCCGCGGATACAAAATGATTCCCGGTAAGTTCCAGGGATGTATTCTATTAAAAACAGCATAAATTTTTCCGGCATATGGGTAAAGGGTACGATGATTTGAAGTCACGCAGATTTGATGCCATCGTGATCGGCTCGGGGATGAGCGGTGGATGGGCTGCAAAAGAACTTTGCGAAAAGGGTTTGAAGACCCTGGTATTGGAAAGAGGACGGGATGTGGTTCACCTGAAAGATTATCCCACCACCAATATGCTGCCCTGGCAATTCGAATACCGGGGCCAGCTACCGGCAGCCGTCATGGAAGCCAATCCCATTGTGAGCAAATGTTATAACTTCCGGGAGGATGCCGTCCAGTTTTTCGTTAAGGACAACGAACATCCCTACGTACAGGATAAACCTTTCGACTGGATCCGGGGTTACCAGACAGGTGGGAAATCGCTTCTGTGGGCCAGGCAAACGCAGCGATGGAGTGATTATGATTATGAAGGTCCTGCCCGCGACGGGTTCGCGGTTGACTGGCCGATACGGTATAAGGACATTGCACCCTGGTTTAGTTATGTAGAGAAGTTCGCCGGAATATCCGGAAACAAAGATGGCCTGGACGTATTACCTGATGGAGAATTTCTGCCTCCGCTGGAGCTGAGCTGCGTTGAAAATTATTTTAAAGATTTTGTTGCAAAAAATTATGCAGGACGCCATGTGATATATGCGCGTTGTGCCCACCTGACCGAACCCAAACAAATTCATTTTGACCAGGGCCGGGGCCAGTGCCAGAACAGAAATCTCTGCCAGCGCGGTTGTCCCTTTGGCGGTTATTTTGCTGCCAACTCAACCACAATTCCCTGGGCAATAAAAACCGGAAACATGACGCTCCGTCCCCATTCTGTAGTGCATTCCATTATTTACGACGATAAAAAAGGAAAAGCCACCGGTGTACGGATCGTGGACGCGCAGAGTAAAGAAATGATCGAGTATTACGCGCGCATCATTTTCGTAAATGCTGCTGCAGTTAATACCAACCTCATTCTCCTGAATTCCAAATCCGGCCGTTTCCCCAATGGACTGGGTAATGATAGTGGTGCGCTTGGGAAATATTTTGCTTTTCATAATTATCGCGGGCATATATCTGCGGAATATGAAGGTTTCATGGACAGCACCACCGCGGGCGGACGGCCTACCAGCGCTTACATTCCGCGATTCCGGAATGTAAAAAAACAGGAAACTGATTTTCTACGCGGATATGCCGCGGGTTTTTCTGCGGGCCGGTATTCTTCTCCCAAAGCGGATGGATTCGGCATAACATTAAAAGACAGCCTCGCTAAAAAAGTTCCGGGTCCATGGTATGTAGGATCCCATATGATGGGAGAAACCATTCCGAAAGAATCGAATTACCTGAGCCTGGATTCCGCCAAAACGGATGAATGGGGTGTTCCACTCCTGCATTTTTCGATTGACTATGATCACAACGACGAAAAAATGGTAAAGGATTTCAGCGATCAGCTAACGGAAATGTATACCCATGCCGGTTTCACCAATATCAAAACCTACGACAGCAAACAGGCGCCCGGCCTGGATATTCATGAGATGGGCGGCGTACGCATGGGTAAGGATCCGAAAACTTCCCTGTTGAATAAATGGAATCAGGTGCATGCCTGCAAAAATGTTTTTGTCACCGACGGTGCCTGTATGACTTCCACTTCAACACAAAACCCTTCACTCACGTACATGGCTTTGACGGCCCGGGCATGCGATTATGCAGTTGACCAGATGAAAAAAAATGAATTGTAAAGGATTTTCTTGATCTTCGTCATATATACTTCATTATGACTATCATCCGGCAGCTTTGTTTTGCGTTCATCATCATGCTTACTTTCTGGTCCTGCACCGGTTCTTCCATGCGCATCATGGCGACCTGGATAGATAATAAAGATTCCATTAAACCACAACCCGGCAGGCATAAGACCTTCATCTTCGCGATGACCCAAAATTATGAGGCCGAGTTAAACCTGGAGACTGACCTGGCCGCGGCCGCTGCTGCCAGGGGAGTGCTCACCGTAAAATGCATAGATGCCTTCGGTCCCATACTCACCGTTGATAAAATGCCCAAAACAGACGTGATGTTAAAAGCCATACGCGACCTGGGCTGCGATTATATTTTTACCATCGCTGTAGTAGACCAGAAATCCGTGACCCATTATGTACCTCCTTCTGCTTCTACCAGTGTATACGTACCCTACAGCGGTTACGGATATTATTACAGCGGCTATTATGCCTGGAGCCCGACCATCTATTCTCCCGGTTATTATTCTACTGACAAAACTTATTTTATAGAAAGCAATTTATTCAGCGCCACCAGCGAGAAAATGCTGGTGTCCATGCAATCCAAAGTAGTTAACCCACCCGATATCACCAAGGCCAGCAAACAATACACGAATATGCTGGTGACCGAACTCCAGGCTCACGGTTTGTTGAAATGATAAACCTCTACTGAAACTGCATGGGAATGCGGATGTCGAGTTTGCAGCCGATACCGGGATTGGTTTCAAAACTGGCTTCTCCATTGAAGGACTCAACCCGGTTGATGATATTGACGATTCCGACCCCGTTTTTCTTCATGCCCACTTCAAAGCCGATGCCATTGTCGTGAATGGAAATATGAATCTGATCTTTTTCAGAAAAGATCCGAACCTTCGCCCGGGAGGCTGAAGCATGTTTGTACACATTGTTCAGCTGTTCCTGCACGATGCGATACAGGTTGAGTTTTAATTCGTTCAGCAGTTCAGATTTTTCATCGATCTCATATTCAAAAGAAATCTTAAAACCGATTCCCTCTTCCATCACTTTAACCAGGGAATGGATTTGTTCGCGGAGATCAAATCCTTTCATTGGGGTAACATGTTTTTTGGTCAGGATGCGGATTTCATTGATGGTCGCATCAACCAGCCGGATAGACTTATCTACAAATTCCTTCTTGCCGGCTGTTTTCATCCTCGCCGTGCTCAAAACCATACGGGTGCTGGCCAGCAGCTGATTCACATTGTCGTGCAGTTCGCGGCCGATGAAATTCCTTTCCCTTTCCTGGGCTTTAATGACGGCCCGGTTGATCTTTTTTTGTTCCTGCACCTGCAGCTCCAGCCTGTCCTGCTCCATCTCCCGCTGCATTTTTCGAATGGCCGTAACGTCGCGGATGATGCCCATGACCCGGTCGTCTCCGAACTTTTTCAGATTGGCTTCCGTTTCGATAACAGAGCCGTTTTTATGCAGCATAAACCGATCGCTGAAAATATGTTTACCCTTCAGCAGCAAATCCCTGCGTAACGGGTTTTCCTTTTTTTGAACCGGACAAACCAGGGAATTCACATTCATCTGCAGCAATTCTTTCCGGGAATAACCGAAAAGTTTGCTGAAGCTGCTGTTGAGGTCTGTGATATTTCCATCCAGATCGGTTACCAGGATGGGGTCCGATGCCTGTTCAAAAAGGGAACGGTATTTCTTGTTGCTTTCTTTAATTTCCTTCGTTGCCGTCTCCCTGGGTGTCAGGTTCATACCCGTACCCAGCAGACAAAGTTTTCCTTCGTAGGTAACAGATACCCCGTTGAGAAAATATAAATACCGGTTACCGTCTTTAGCAACTACTTCCGCTTCAGTTTCATTATACCCTTCCTTATATACTTTGCGGGTGGCGGCTATCATCCGTTCGTGATCTTTCTTGTCGAAGAAATCAAGCGGATGCATGTGGCGGATCTCTTCGCCGCTATATCCTGACGCTATTTCAAAATTTTTATTCCATCGCAGATAGGTG
>DATCAO010000289.1:0-2190 GCA_036512575.1 Puia sp. | reverse complement strand
GTTCCTGTTTATTTGGCTCCCCGATACAATCATCACATTCTGTACATTCTACATACTCATATTTATCGCAAGTGATGGGTTCCCAGCAATACAATTCGTTGATCTGATTCAGGATGGTATTTTCTGTGGGCTGATTGAGGGTATCGTCCGGATCCGTAAAACAGGAAACAGGTACAGTAACCGGTTGACAAGGCGTGCAAACATCATATTCGCCAAGGCATTCAAAGTTTGTATAGAACAAAAAATTTAAAAATTGGCAAGGGGAATAAGTTTCGCAACAGTTTTTTTGATATGCCAGCCAATGGAGCCACTGTTTGAAATGCCTTTCGAAACAGCAAAGGTCGTGCGGTGCCAGCCACAATACCCGAAGCAATACGTGTGCGGGAGCTTCCCGTTGGAGCATATATTCAATCAGCTGGCGGTTTTCTTTTGAACGGAATCTTTGCGGCCACGCAGGCAGGGCAACTGTTGCTATGAATGAATACGGATCTTTCCCGGGCTCAAAACAAATGGTTTGGTCTTTAACGCAGGGATCGTCAGCACCTGGGACGGTCCAAGTAAAATGACAATCCGTTTTGTTTACACAGGGCTGAGGATAATAGGCACAACGGCAATCTTCCTCACAACGTGGCCGTAACAGAATATGCTCCACCACATGCAGACCTTCTGCATTGATCAGGCTTTTGGCACGTTCCACTGCCTGGCAATTCATATCGGGCGTGGTGTAATATTGCGGATTGTAAGCAACCATATCCTCTGCGGAATGTAATTCTATTCCATACTTTCCGCAGGGACAATCATACACAGGGCGATAGTTTTTGTGGTCGGATAAAATAATAAGCAGCCAGAAATAAGCCTCAAAGGCTTTCTGACAGGTTTCATAACAACAGCTGCTTTTCCAGGCAACATAACAGTTGTCGCAGGGTTTTTCCCTGGGTCCATGACAACCGCAGGATTCTTCATTTGACAAATCATTTTTGGGATGGTTGAAGCAGGGAAGTTTGATTTCAATGCAAAAACAGGTTTTATTATCCCCGGTTTTGCCTTTCACAATCGGGAAATAGTAGGCAAGCTTCAGGAGTTTGTTTTTCCATTCGCCCAGGTCAGTTTCCGGGTTGAGGGATTGCGCGATAATGACTTGCTTTTCATTTTTAATGAAACATCCGTTTTCATTCTTTTCAAATCCAGTTTCCTCTATAATGTAACTGACCAGCTCCAGTAATTTGCAGCAGTAGGTGGAAAAACTGGTCTCTGCATCCATATTCATGAATACTGCAATGGCTTCACCTTCCAAATCATACACGAGATTGGTTTCATGGGGGAAAAACAAATCAGGTAAGTTCTTTTTTCCAAATTCCTTCATCGCACTATAAAGCTGAGTTAGGGACTCGTCTCTGCGTATTGCCGTATCATATTGGCAGGGATGAATAAAACGGGTGTCGGAACAGGCTACATAAAAGCGGTTACAGCATTTCTTTCTGTCAAAATAAAGATGAAATGCATCGATTGTCTGGGAAGCACAGATGAACTTCTCAACGCCTTCCCTACCCCAGGCTGCTGCCTTAGTTGCAAACCGGTGAGTGCTTTCTGCAAGAACCTCCCTGATATAAATACTCCAAAGACAGGTACAGTCATCCTGTTTCACAAAATAATTTCCCGGGTAGAGCAGCAGGATCAGAAAAAAATAAAACTGCTGGCGGATTTGTTCCAAATCCGTCTTTGGCCATTCACTCTGCCAGATCTCCTGACCAGTCCTGTCGCAAAGTATAAAGTAATAGTAAGTATTCACTGTAGGCTGACCCTGGCAGGTACAGGGTTCCAATGGATTTTCAGTTAGCGGGAAACAGGGAAACCGCTTCTTGAATTCTGAGCGGTCGCCTTTGGATTCCGTGATCAGTCTTATCGGGTATAGTTTTACAATATCAATTATCTTTTTCACCAGCTGGTCCACGTTGTACCAGGGAATGATCTCTTTGGTTCTTTCCGGAATAAATACAATGGATTTCAGCATGTGGCATTTCCCGGTGCTGTCCTGAATGAAAACCTCTTCTGTACTGATGTAATGATCAATCCCATATTGCGATGGGTCCAGCGCGTGTTGGAGCACCAGCATATATTCTGCATCAAAGGCGTCCTGGGCGTCCCCCTCAGACAGATATCCCCGAACACTTTCAAAAAGAACAAGGTCCT
>DATCAO010000288.1:0-2491 GCA_036512575.1 Puia sp. | reverse complement strand
GAAATAAGGTTTTCTTCTGCCCAGCCGGTTCCAGGTGCGATCGCTGTAGTGCCCGATCAACGGTTGAACAATCATTCCGGTGAGGGGAGCCACCAGCCAGAACGCAGGCAGCTGATCCACGTCAGCACCAAATGAACGCAGGATGCGACTGGTGTTTCCGTTTTGTAACGCAAAACCAAACTGGATCCCCAGGAAGCCGAAGCTCATCGTAAATATCTGCCAGACGGAGAGCCTGGGTTTTTCAACCAGCTTGATCGGGTGAGCTGCAGCAGTTGTGGTCATAGCAATCGTTAAAATCTAAATCACAAAGCCGTTCGGAATCACTGCACCTTTCTTAACCACCACGATCCCGTCTTTCACGGTATACAACGAGTGGTCAGTATTCTCCAGGTGTGCTCCTCCATTAATCCGCACATCATCACCGATCCGGCAGTTTTTATCTACGATGCAATTGCGGATATAACAACGGTCACCGATTCCCACTGAAGGCAGTCCGTGTTCTTTGTCGTGCCGGATTTCATCAATGGTTTCATAGTAATCGATTCCCATCAGGTAACTGCTCACGATGGTTGTACCAATTCCGATACGGGTCCGGATGCCAATCACGCTGCTTTCAATTCGTGAGGCATTGATGATGCAGCCTTCGGCAATAATTGTTTTTTCGAGTGTGGTGCCGCTGATCTTCGCCGGTGGCAGCATGCGTGCACGCGTGTAGATCGCGTTGCTGTTGTCGAACAAATTGAAGTCGGGAATTTCCTTGGTGAGCCCCAGATTGGCTTCGAAGAAAGAATAAATATTTCCGATATCGGTCCAGTATCCATCATACTGAAAACTGACTACTTTGTATTTGTCGATGGACTGTGGCAGGATTTCTTTACCAAAATCAGTAGCTTCCACATATTCATTCTGAAGCAGGTCCTGCAACAACTGACGATTGAAAATATAAATCCCCATGGAAGCCAGGTAATTTCTTCCCTGACCCTGCATGGCCGGACCAGTGTCGCTGGTCCAGTCTTTTAATACTTCTTTCTTTGGTTTTTCTATAAATGACGTGATGAAACCTTTGTCGTCCTTTTTTAAAATACCAAACTCTGACGCTTCACGATCAGCAACGGGTATCGTGGCAATGGTTATTTCCGCTTTTTGCTGAATATGGTTGTTCAGCATTTCCATAAAATTCATCTGGTACAACTGGTCGCCGGAAAGAATCAGAATATATTCCGCTTCAAAGGGACCGAGGTGACGCAGGCACTGCCGCACAGCATCTGCTGTTCCCTGGTACCAGGTCGGATTGTCCGGTGTTTGCTCAGCCGCGAGGATGTCTACAAATGCGGAACTGAATGCACTGAAGTGATAGGTGTTTTTGATATGCCTGTTCAGCGACGCCGAATTAAACTGCGTCAGCACAAACATCCGGTCTATGCCGGAATTCAGACAATTGGAGATCGGAATATCCACCAGCCTGTATTTGCCAGCAATGGGAACGGCCGGTTTGGAACGACTGGCAGTGAGCGGATATAAACGGGTGCCGGCACCCCCTCCTAAAATAACAGCTAATACTTTTTTTGACATACAATCAGATTTAATAAATCCATTTAAAGCGAAGCATAAAGATCGAGATAATGTTGCATACTCGTTTCCCAGCTAAAATCGAGGCGCATCATGCGTCTCTTTAATTCCTCCATCATGAGGGGCTCCTGAAATAATTGAACCGCGCGCCATATGGCATGGGTCATATCGCCTACGATGGCATTGTTGAACCGGATACCATACCCATCCCGATCGCCAAAGTCTTTTACGGTATCTTTTAATCCGCCGGTGTTTCGGACGATGGGCACGGTTCCATAGCGCATGGCATACATCTGGTTCAGTCCGCAGGGTTCTACCCGCGAAGGCATCATGATGAAATCCGCACCTGAATAAATCAAATGACTCAGGGCTTCATCATAACCAATATAAATGCTGAAGTCGCCATCGCTGAGTAAACGTACTCTTTCCAGGTTGTCCTGGATATAATGCGCACCACTACCCAGGATCAGGAAATTCATTTTTCTTCCTATATAATAAAAGGAGTCACCGATCGCCTGTGGCAACAGGTCGGCACCTTTTTCGCCGACCAGTCTTCCGATGAATGAAATCAGCGGTTTTTCAATATCCAGTCCAAACCGGTTGCAGAGCAATTCCTTATTTTTTGCTTTGCCATCCGCGTTCGTTTTAATATTATAGTGGTGCTGGAGATAAGTATCTGTTTCCGGATTCCATACATGGGTGTCGATTCCGTTGAGGATACCATAGCATTTTCCTTTTTCATATTCGAACAGCGCTTCCAGCCCGTTGGACGACCAGCGCAGTTCGTCCAGGTAAGTCCAGCTGACTGTAGTCACTTTCCATGCGCAGCGTACACCACAGGCCAGGGCATTGATGCTGTTTTTCCATTCCAGGAGACCGGATTTCCAGGTATCCCAGGCCGGGATATAATGGCTTTTGTCCC
>DATCAO010000287.1:0-3320 GCA_036512575.1 Puia sp. | reverse complement strand
CCTGAGCCACATATTCAATACCTGTTTGAAATCGTGGTTCGTCATTGCTGCCTTTATACCTCCGCATCCATAATGGCCGCAAATAATTACATGTTTCACTTTCAGGTGTACTACGGCATATTCCAGAACACTCAACAGATTCACGTCGGTATGGATTACCATATTGGCGATGTTGCGGTGTACAAATATTTCTCCCGGCTGGGTCCCTGTAATTTCATTGGCGGGCACACGGCTGTCACTGCAGCCGATCCAGAGAAACTCCGGAGTCTGAATCAGGGAGAGGCGCTTAAAATATTCCGGATCATCAAACTTTTTTTCTGCCGCCCAGGCTTTATTCTCCAGCAATAATTTGTTTATGGATTCCATATCTGATTTTTTTAAATTAATGTGAAGGGGTCGATTTGTATTCGCCTATCGTAGCCTGATCATACACCAACTGATGCCCGGCTTTAAAAAGACTTTTTTTAATTTCCACCCGGATATTCTTTAAATGGGCATGTTGCAAATATTCATTGATGACATCAATAATGTCCTTATCGATGAAATCCGATCTCGTCATGTCGATCAGCACATAAGAATCGGGAGGAACGGATTCCAGTTTTTCTTTTACAATGGGCTTATTCAAAAAAGAAATATCTTTTCTGAAGCGAACCAGGTATTTGTCGCCGTCGTGCATCACCATCACAGCAGATTTAAAATTGCTCCTGACCAATGAAAATAAGGCTACCACGGTTCCAATAAGAATTCCAATTAACAAATCTGTAAATAGTATGGCGACCAGGGTTACGATGAAAGGAATAAACTGATCCCAACCCTTCTTATACATAGATTTAAAAACGGAAGGTTTAACGAGTTTATAGCCGGTCATGATTAAAATGGCAGCGAGTGCACTCAAAGGAATCTTATTCAATAAGCCAGGGATAAATAATACACTCAGCAGGATAAGCATTCCATGCATAATAGCGGATAGTTTGCTTTTTGCGCCGGCTTCTACATTGGCCGAGCCCCTGACGATAACGGAAGTAAGCGGCAAACCACCCAGCAATCCGGAAACCAGGTTACCTACACCCTGGGCTTTGAGTTCACGGTTAGCGGGCGTTCTTCTTTTCAGGGGATCGAGTTTGTCGACTGCTTCGATACCCAGAAGGGTTTCAATGCTGCCAATCAGAGCAATGGTCAGGCCGGTTATCCATACATCAGCATTGTTCAGATACTCCCATTTTGGAAACATAAAAAATCCGGAAAAACTGGAGAAGCTGGTTGCGACCGGTAAGTTGACCAGCTGGTTTGTATTTAAAGAAAAACGGGTTCCTTCGGTTGTAAAAAACACATTGATCAGAATGCCGACGATCACTACGACCAGCGGCCCCGGGAGGTTCTTAAAAAATTTTATTTTTTTGATCTTTGGCCTGTCCCAGATCATCAAAATGAGGATGGACAGAATGCCGATTATAAAAGCAATCGGAGTTATATTATTCACCGAGTTGATCAATTCTGAGAATGTATTATTCTGATCGCCCTGGATAAATGTTTCATCTCCGGAATAGTCTGCATCATAACCGATCAGATGGGGAAACTGTTTCAGTATCAGCACGAGTCCGATAGAAGCCAGCATTCCGAGGATGACTGAATTTGGAATATAATCACCGATGATACCGGCACGTAAAAAGCCCAGTATGATTTGCAGGATACCTGCAATGACTACTGACAGAAGAAATGCTTCATAAGCGGGCATTTTTCCAATAGCCACGGCGACAATGGCTGTCAAACCAGCAGCAGGCCCGCTGATACTCAGCGGAGACCCACTCAGAAAGCCGATCACAATGCCTCCGACCATGCCGGAGATAATACCGGCAAACAAAGGAGCGCCCGAACCCAGGGCAATACCCAGGCAGAGTGGCAAGGCAATAAGAAACACGACAACCGAAGCCGGGATATCTGCTGCGGCATTCTGAAAAAGTTTTCTCATAAACTTTTCTGATTGTGTTTTGACAATGAAAAATTAAATGTTCAGGCCACCGCAAACACTGATGACCTGCCCGGTAACGTAACTGCTCATGTCTGAGGCCAGGAACAAAGCGGTGTCTGCAATTTCAGCTGAAGTGCCGAAGCGGTTCAGCGGGATTTTTGCGAGAAAGGATTTGGATCCCTCTTCATCCTGCAGGTAATGGGTCATGTCGGTTTCTACAAAACCCGGAGCTATCGCATTACAGCGGATATTCCGGCTTCCCAGTTCGTGCGCAATAGACTTTGTAAATCCGATGATTCCTGCCTTCGAAGCGGCATAGCTCGACTGGCCGGCGTTTCCACGGATCCCGATAATGGAACTCATGTTGATTATGGATCCCTTTCTGGCTTTCATCATCGGTTTGATTACCTGTTTGGTCATATTGAACACACTTTTCAAGTTGGTTTCCATGACTTCATCCCATTGGGCCGGATTTAAACGCATCAACAAACTATCTTTGGATATACCCGCATTATTTATGCAGACATCCACAGTGCCATGTTCCTCGATCACTTCGTTTACGAATTTTTCGCAGTCTTCATATGAACCGGCATTGCTCCTGTATCCTTTTGCTTTTACGCCGAGTAATTTGAGTTTTTGTTCCAGGGATTTGGCTTTTTCCTCGCTGGAAAGAAAACTGAATGCAATATGTGCTCCCTGTTCAGCCATCCTGACTGCAATGGCTTCACCGATACCCCGCGCGGCGCCCGTAACGATCACTATTTTCCCGGCTAAAAGTTTCATTTCATTGCATTAAATATGCTCAAATATATAAACTCAGGAGTTTGCAGGTAAATATAAATCTTAATTTAAGCCTTTCCCGCGAACCATGAATCTGAATAACAGAAAGATTTTATTAATTATTTCCCTGGCGGCTGAAACTGTTTTTGCCAGTTACGGACTGCTGTGGGGTGAACAGGCAGCGTTTGTTTCCATCCTGTACCTGCTGGCCAGTCTGATTTTTATCCTGACTGTAATATGTTTACCGGCTGCAAGACTCCCGCAATTACGGGATATTAAAAATGAGTGGGGCCTGAAATTACCCATCTGCGTGATTATGGTTGTACTCGCCTATGTGATGGCCAGTTATTGGCTGGATCTTATCGCCATTGATCCGGATTTTGCCGATATGCTTCCGATTATGAAAGTGATGAACGAAAGGCTTCTGCACGGGGATCTGAAACATGTATATGAACCCATTCCTGAGATTTGGAATGGCACCCGGCCCATCTATATGCCCGCCATGTGGATTCCCTATTCGCCTGCTGTTGCCCTTGGAATTGATATACGCTGGGTAACTGTTTTTTCCCTT
>DATCAO010000286.1:0-3093 GCA_036512575.1 Puia sp. | reverse complement strand
CACGTCCGCCAAACTCTTTGGCGGTGAGCTGGGCACCATAACAGATCCCCAGTATGGGGAAATTCCTGTGGAGGCTTTTTACGTCCACCAGGGGTGCCTGGGTATCGTTCACTGAAAAGGGAGATCCGGACAAAATGATCCCTTTTATGGCGGGATCTGGTTCAATTTTCTGATGAAAGGGAATGATTTCACAATACACATTGGCTTCACGAACAGAACGGGCAATCAGCTGGGTATATTGGGAACCAAAATCGAGGATGAGAATCTTTTCATTCATGAGCCGCAAAGATAAAGAAATGATCCGCTTTTTCAGGTCGCAAACGGATTTTAAAGGCTAAACCGTAACCTTTACTCCCGGGAAGCGTCTCATGGGAAATCTTTTTTTCCAACGGTTATAAAAACCGAACTTTTCAGTATAATAATCAAACATGAAAAAGATCTATTTTCTATCTTTTATTGTCCTTACCGGACTAGTCTCCTGTCGTTTTTTTGGAAAACGTATCCACGGTAATGGTAACGTCAAATCGGTAGAAAGATCCGTTTCAGCCTTTAAAGAGGTGGAAGCCAACGGGAATATCAAACTCGTCGTAATTCAGGGCGATTTGAAACCAGTCCGGATTGAGAGTGATGAAAACCTCTTGCCTTATATAGAAGTTCTGCAGGAAGGCGATCACATCACCATTCAAACCCGTCCCGGTGTTAACCTGATTCCAACTGGCGACCTGAATGTGTATGTCACTTCTCCTACTTACAAAAGCATTGAGGTTTCCGGATCCAGCGATATCATTGGCCAGACCCGGATAACGAGTACGGATGAACTTACCCTGAATGCCAGCGGTGCGGGTGATATCGAGATGGAAGTAGACGCGCCAAAGATTTCGGCCGGTATTTCCGGAAGTGGTTCGGTTAAGCTGAAGGGTCAGGCTAAAGATTTCGATGTGGATCTGAGCGGTGCAGGTCATGCTTATTGCTACGACCTGCTGACTGAAAATACGACGGTTGGCATTTCGGGTGCGGGTAGTGCCCAGGTATTTGCGAGTGTGAAACTGAACGCCAATGTAAGTGGTGCCGGGAATATCAGTTATAAAGGTAACGCGAGTGTATCACAGGAAATCTCGGGTGCCGGCAGCGTAAACAAAGTGGATTAATCAGAGGTCCACATAACGCACATGAATCCAGATATTGCGGTTGCGTCCCTTATCATCTGTACAGGAAATTTTCACAGGCCCATCTTCCGGAATAAAAAATTGCCTGGAACCTGCCCCGGCTGACTTGTAAAACCGGTTATTGATGTACCAGAAAATCCGGTTTACGTCGTTACCGCTGTGACAACGTAATAATAAAGGCTCCGGATTTTTTTTGCTGATCAGGTATTCTGATCCGGAAGCGGGCGATGTGATCACCGGACCTTCTTCACTGAAAATTTTTTCACAAACCGGATTATGCGGGGGTATTTTTTGATAGGTTATATGATTTTCCTCGTAAAACCGCTGCATCTCAGTGGGAATGATCCGGTATAGTTTCTTCCGATAGCCATTAACGGGCATACAGATTCGGCAGTAAGACATTTTTTCGTCAGCAGAGACAAAAATTTCCTGTACATGTTCACAGGTTTTGGCGGATGATACGCCGGGAATGAAATATCCTGTAATCAGATTATTGCAGTATTCCCCGGGCAGCAAACCGGTCTCTGCACAAACCATTCTAGTATCCAGGGTGGATGGTTTGTCAAACCACTGTTCACCCGCATCATAATCTATAGTATTAAATATTTTAAAAAGCAGCGGAGTGGCGGTATTTGCACCGCTAAGATCCGGAACCCCGCGGGCTGAAAAGTTCCCACACCATACTCCGACGGTATATTGGGCATTATAACCAATACTCCATGCATCACGCCGGCCATAAGATGTACCTGTTTTCCATGCGATTTTCGGCAGATGTGCCGTGGACTGCCAGTTGAGCGGAAAATCCGGGCGGTTTATTTTGGAGAGTATTTCATTGATCATAAAAGCCGCATCAGGGCTGAGTACCCGTTTCGGAACAGAAATGATTTCATCTTTCTGCAAGCGGGGCTGGATATACAATCCCCGGGTGGAAAACATGCTGAACAATCCGGTGAGTTGTTCAAGGTTTGCGCCACAGCCTCCGAGAATCATGGATAAGCCCAGTTTACCACGGTCTTTTTTTACGGATTCAAATCCGCAGGTGGTCAGGGCTTGTATCAAACGGACTTTGCCGAGCTGGCGGAGACTTTTTACTGCCGGAATATTCAGCGAATGTTCCAATGCATATTCCATGGTTACACTGCCGTTGAATTTCCGGTCAAAATTTTCGGGTGCATATCCCTGATAATTTACAGCCACATCGTTGATGATTTGTTTGGGTGTCGTCAGCCCTTCATCCATACAAAGACCATAGAGCAGAGGTTTCAGTGTGGAGCCCGGCTGCCGGATGGCCGCTGCACCATTCACCTGGCTTCCGTCCAGTGTATCATGGAAATCTGCAGAGCCCAGGTATGAGACGACCTGGTGGGTCTGGTTATTAATTACCACAACAGCCGTATTTCGTATATTTTTCAAACGGCTTTCCTGTACATAGTCAGCAACGAGTTTTTCCAGTTTGAGTTGTTTATTCATGTCAATAAACGTGGATATAAGCTCGCCGCCGGATCTTTTTAATTTCCAGCTTAAATGCGGCATATGAGCAGGCGCGTCGTGGCGGATGGCTGTAAGCGGTTCCAGCAGTGCATCCTCGATTTCTTTCGCGGTAAATAAATGCTGCCTCTCAAATTTTTTTAACCAGGCATTCCTTGCCAGGACAATCTTCGCATTCGTTTTCCCAATCACCCAAGCTGATGGTCGATTCGGGATGATGGACAAAGTGGTTATTTCGGCCAGAGAAAGATGATCAGGATTTTTTCCGAAATACAAAAGGGCGGCGGCTTTTACTCCCTGGATATTCCCTCCATAGGGAACCAGATTGAGGTAGAGTTCGAGTATTTCTTTTTTTGAATACTTCAATTCGAGTTGCTCGGCCCGGAAGATCTCGATCATTTTACTAAAATAATTTCGCTTCCGTGGCTCCAGCGACCGG
>DATCAO010000285.1:0-9528 GCA_036512575.1 Puia sp. | reverse complement strand
TAAGAACTACGTTTGAAAAATAGTCCGCAGTCAGTGTATCTGCGCTGCGAAGTTTTTCCACCGAAAAAACATCTTCTAATGAAGCTTTTGCAAAATCTCTGGTATAGAAAAACCGTCTTCGTAAGTCAGGAATCTGGTGATTCAATTCTTCCCTCGTCGCAAATGGCAATTCACGTCCACTCAAATAATAGGTTAAGACCTGTTCCTTTTTACCGTTTGCATCGAAATCAGCAAAATAAAGTCTTACAGGCTCCTGCTGACTTGCCTTAAGCCTGCTATTCAATCCAAGGTTTCCGGCGATCAGGTCAATATGTCCATCCTTGTCTATATCCACTGGCAATATGAAATTCCACCAGCCTTTTTTGTCGGTCAATACTTTTTTTATAAATACACCATTTTGACTGATGAATGCATAAATCCCACCCCATTCCGAGCAAATAATCAAATCTTTGACGCCATCCTTATTCAAATCAAACCATACTGCGTTTGTTACAAATCCAGCATGAGAGATTTCTTTGTCGTACTGATCCGTAACATCAGAAAATTTTCCTGTACCGTCGTTCCTCAATAGATAAGATTTCGGAATCTGTCCATATTGGTACGGTACCGATCTGCCCCCAATAAACAAATCGGGGTATCCGTCCCCGTTAAAATCAGAGGCTACCACACAGGATACATTTATAAATAAACTGTCGAATGCATCTTCTTTCTTTTTAAAATTTCCTTTCCCGTCGTTCAGGTATACCCTTGGTGTCAAATGAATATCTTCCCCATAGAATTCATTTCCGCCACTCCCGACAATCAGATCCAGATTGCCGTCATGGTTGACATCAGCCCAGCATGCACTAACGTCTTCATCCGAACTGTCATTCTCCAAATCAGGCTGAATCGTGCGCCTGAACTTTCCGGATTTATCCTGCAAAAAAATTGCACTCTTTTGATCCCTGGAAGATCCAATAAAAAAATCTTCCATACCGTCGTGATTGACATCTGCTACAGCCAAGGCCGGTCCCTCCGTAGATAACATATGCGGTATCAGGGGTTCCCGGTCAAACTCATGAAAATCATTTTCGACGTGCTTAAACGCAACCCCGGTTTGCGAAGTAATGTCTTTCATCGGATTCACAGGACTTTTGCTGAAATTCTGAATGACTTTGTAATCAAATTTGGGCAACCCTTTTTTGTAGTTGAAGGTAAGCAGCTGGTTCATCGGTTGCAGGGTAATCTGCTGATAACTATTATCCGGCCAGATTAAAAAAGCGGAATCTACTTTGGTGTCTGCAAGCCCTATAAGCACCGGTGTTTCCATGCTGGACAAAAAACCCCTCACCGGGTATTTTTCATAAGTGCGTATATTCTCCTGGCAAAACAATACGATTTTTGACCCAATAGCATTTACATTTTTATCAGAGCCGTTCAGTTTTATCCTTACATAATTCCTGTCCTGTTTATCGTTGCTCGTATTCTTATACAGAAGGGCCGGATCGTCAATATTATTGACTATTACATCCAGGTCTCCATCATTGTCAAAGTCTGCATATACGGCACCATTGGAATAAGTTTTTTTATCGTTCCCGATAAGATTTTCCATATCCTGAAATTGCAGGTCTCCCGTATTCTTGTAGAACTTATTGGGTAATTTTATTTTAGGAAATTTTTCAATCAGATCTATGTCTCTGTTATCAGGACTATTGGACTGCATTTTATCCTGTATTTCCTGATTCGACACATAGTCTATGTAATCGATATCATTCAACCTCTTAGGTATGCCGTTGGATATAAATAAATCTTTTAGCCCGTCGTTGTCAAAATCAAACCAAAGTGGCGACCAGGACCAGTCTGTCGCTGCTACACCTGAGTAAAGACCCACCTCGCTAAACATACCATTCCGCCGATTGAACTGAAGATTATTGCGACTGTATTGATAGTTGTAACCCAAATTCAATTTCAATGAAAAAACATCTTTAGTGTTTCCACCCTGTGAACTTTTCAATATGTACGGATCATATGGCAGCATATCAACCGAAATAATTTCCGGGAATCCATCATTGTTTGCATCTGCAACATCCACCCCCATGGTAAACTGGCTGGTATGCATCATCCGTGTTGTCAGTTCATCTTTAAATGTACCATCGTGCTGATTGATGTATAAATAATCATTTTCATGAAAGTCATTCCCAATGTATATATCGGGATAACCGTCCAGATTGATATCGGAGGCAGTAATGCCGAGTCCGAATCCAATGACGGAACTGTGTATACCAGATTCCTTAGTCACATCCGTGAATTTATTGCCGGAATCATTACGGAATAAACGATCTCCGGAAAGCGGATTGAGCACAGTCAGACGTTCATCTCTCGGGCCATATGTGCCGTTTTGATGCACTGAGTGATTAAGCAGGTACATATCCAGGTCGCCATCCATATCGTAATCTATAAATACTGCCTGTGTGCTGAAGCCAGAAAAATCCAGACCATATTCCTTCGCCATGTCTTTGTAAAAAGGCACTCCGTTTTTATCAATGCCCTGGCATATTAATAGCTGGTTATGACTGTGTAAGGTTTCCAGATTACCTACCCGGCATATATAAATATCCAGCAGTCCGTCGTTATTGATATCTACAACAGATACCCCGGTAGACCATCCGCCGTCCTGCGGGATCTTTGCTTCTGCTGTTACGTCAGTGAATTGAAGATTGCCTTTATTGAGGAATAATCTATTGCTCGTTTGATTGCCTGCGAAAAAGACGTCTATCCGGCCATCGTTGTTAAAGTCCCCCGCTCCAATACCACCGCCATTGTAATAGTACATGTATTTGAATACATTGAATTCTTGTGTAGGCGTAAGCTTATTATTGAAATTCAATCCTGTTTCCGTACTCTCCATTACCTGGAAAACAGGTTTATTTGCATTCCCGGGCTTATTGCTGCAGGAGACCATGCAGATCAGGGCCGCGATGATGAATACCGCATTTTTCACTACCCGGATCTGAACATTATTTAATCTCATGAGGAAATACAATTGCACAATCAAATGAATATTGAATAGATATTTTACTTTTTTACAGACGGAAATTCACTTTTCAAAGGCTTGTTCACTTTATACAGCATTGGGTACTCATCATTTTGAAGGATCAGTATTTCCGTATCCTTTCCTGTTTTAATCCCTGTTATATCCCTGACCTGTCCGCGAAGGTTCAGACCTGATTTACCTGAACCGAGCCATGTAAATTCGCCTTTACCATTATTTAACAATACATCACCAAAACTGGCATCAAGCCTCCCGAACTGGGGAAGAAATCCAAATTCATTCCCTCCCGCTATAATATCCGGATGGCCGTCTCCATTTACATCCAGACAGAGGACCGCATTCAGCGACGACAGTTGTACTCTCTGAGGCATTTTTTGAATACTGAATTGACCATTTCCCTGGTTAATAGCAATGATTGAGCTGCAGTAGTTAAATTGCTTTACCAATGATTTATTCAATTGTTCAGGTGAGAATAATTCCTGTATAGTCCTTTTGGCATAGTCCTGGTTTTTTAAATTCTGCTTTTTGAGCGACGGAATCTGATCCTCCATTTCATGCTTTAAGAATACCGGAAGATCCTTCCCCTCCACAGTACGGGTCATGACAATATCGGGAATTCCATTCTGGTCAAAATCATTTATCCATAATTTTACGGGATTAACAGAATCAGGATGCAGATAAAAGTTCTCGCCCAGGTTGCCCAGTACCAGGTCTAATTGGCCATCCCCGTTAACATCCTCCGCCGCGATGGTTTGCCACCATCCGTACAAATTATTCAGATTGGTTTTAATCTCTTCAAAATGATCTGTTCTATAGGAGAAAATTCTTGGTGACATCCATTCGCCTGTAATGATCAGCTCTTTGTTACTGTCACCGGTAACATCGGCCCAAACTGCATCAGTAACCATTCCGATGTTGGCGATATCAGGATTTTTTGTTTTTGCAATATCTGTAAAATGCCCCTTCCCATCATTAACGAATAAAAAACTTGAAGGAGAAA
The DNA here is from genome assembly GCA_036512575.1 of Puia sp. Classification (GTDB taxonomy): domain Bacteria; phylum Bacteroidota; class Bacteroidia; order Chitinophagales; family Chitinophagaceae; genus Puia. The sequence continues at coordinate 5,497 of DATCAO010000285.1, read as the reverse complement.
GGCCATAGGCCCTGGGAATACTGCGACCGCCCACAAAAAGATCCGGAAATCCGTCATGATTAAAGTCATATGCTATGGCAACGCCCGTATTCATCCCGTTTTGGTTGGAAGGGAATGCAGAGGGGTCAATGGTAAAATTGCCCCGGCCGTCATTCTTAAATAATCGAAACTGCATTTGCCTGCTGGCTGGTGGGTTATTATTACCTCCGGGACCTACGAACAGGTCTAAATCGCCGTCATGATCTGAATCGAAAAAAACGACCGCCTCATCTTCAAAATCCGAAAACTGTTCGATACCGGGTTCCGGCTTCCTGATAAACTCTCCTGCTTTAATTTGCAGATACAGCTGACCGGGATGTCCGGCCGTGCCTCCTATAAATACATCGGGAAGGCCATTACCATCCACATCTCCCACGGCAGCTTTGGGACCTTCCCTGGATAATCTCTTGGGTAAATTTCGTTCATAATAAAAATCCGTATAATCGTCTTCTACATGTTTTTCGAATGGATTATTTATAATTTTCAACAGAAAATCAGCTGAATCAGCTCTTTTAAGTATCGGGAAAAGATTTTTCCTGTCGTCCTGCAAAATGGTGTCTGTTTTATTTATTTCCGGATGAAGAAATTTCGTAAAAGATCTGTCCGGCCATATAATGATCATGGAATCTATTGAAGCGATCTTTCCCAATCCCACAATCTGTTTATAGTCCACAGAAGATTGGAAACCCCGGCTGGGAATGACTTCACGGGAAAACACCTGTTCATTCGAATAAATCAGTATCCTGCTTCCGATTGCGTAAGTGTTTTTATCCTTTCCCTTTAAAAAGATTCCTATATAGTTATTCTTATTCAGCTCACGTGAATTGTTCCGGTAAAGAAAAGCGGGACCGTTTTCGTTGTTAATGATCATGTCCAGGTCACCGTCATTATCCAGATCTCCATAGGCAGCGCCATTCGAAAAGGACTTTTGTGTAAATCCCCAATCCATACCTACGTCGGAAAACTGAAGGTTACCCATATTCCGGTAAGCTTTGTGCAACATGGGTGTTACGGGTACTTTTTTCAGGATCTGGTCTACGCCTTCCTTTTTGCCATCCAGAACCAATTTCTGGACCACATCATTGGCGAAGTAATTCATGAAATCCAGGTTGGTCACATCTTTATTGACGCCGTTACATACGTATATATCGGTATAACCATCATTATCCATATCAAACATGAGGGCTCCCCAACTCCAATCCGTTCCGGACACACCGCTGTAGTTAGCAATGTCCAGGAATTTTCCATTGCCGTTATTGAGTTGCAGGCAATTTTTCATGTATTGGTGATAAAAACCAGATTTCACCTTGGCATTGTACAGGTCAATATTATCAAAAGAACCCAGGGTTTTTAGCCGGTAATCGTCTCCGGGCAGCATATCTGTTGTAAATATTTCAGGAAACCCGTCATTATTGATATCCGCAATATCGGCACCCATAGAAGAAAAACTGGTGTGGCCGAACCAGTCTTCCATTTCATCCTTAAAGGTTCCGTCTTTCTGGTTGATGTATAAATAATCGCGTTCGTAAGAATCGTTGGAAACAAATATATCCGGATAACCATCTCCATTGATATCCCCAACAGAAACGCCCAACCCAAAACTGATTAAACTGCCGTGAATGCCCGCTTTCTGAGTAACCTCGGTAAAATGGCCGTTATCGTTCCTATATAAATGATCGCCTCCTCCTTTTAAAAACGGTGCCACCGGCCATTCTGCGTCTGGCAGGTCGCGACGGTTCGAATTATTTAATGTGTTAACCGGTATCGGGCTGTTATTGATCATGAAGCAATCCAGATCGCCGTCGTTGTCATAGTCAAAAAATGAAACCTGGGTTGTATAAGCAGAAATGTCCAGGCCGTATTGAGCAGCGGATTCGGTAAATGTCAGATCATGGTTATTTATATACAGTTTATTTCGCCGATTGCCATCGCTCATATGTCCCGAATTGCAAACATAAATATCCAACCACCCGTCGTGGTTGATATCTGCAAAAACGACTCCGGTACTCCACATGCTATCCTGTTTAAAACCCGCTTTATCAGTTATGTCTTCAAACTTCCAATTTCCTTTATTCAAATAGAGCTTATTACTGCCCATATTAGAAGTCATGAAAATATCCGCAAGTCCGTCGTTGTTAATATCTCCGATGGCCACCCCACCCCCATTGTAAAAATTCCTGAAAAGAAAGCTGTTGTCCAGTCTGCCGTCCTTCACATTATTCTCAAAATGAATCCCCGAAGAATCTACCAATTCGAATAATGTTTTATCCTCTTTCAAATTCCTGCAGCCGAAACAAAAGTTTACCAAAATCAAACAGATAACCCGGGCGATATTTTTCTCGTCCATTATTATTGAACTGATTCTAAACGGATGCTGCTGACACATGCTTGTAAGCTAAGAACAAAAACCAGCCGGGGAAATCGGCTCCCGAATTTTAAAGATAAGCCCTGAGAATGTTATAGAATAGCAAAGGCCATTATGTTATAATGGCCTTTGCTGAAAATATGTAAAAATGCCAGGTCTTAGTTTGAGGGGTATCCTGGATTTTGTTTCAAATTTGGATTTGATGCCAGAGCTGAACTTGGTAAAGGATACAAATTAGTATGTGAATCAGCGTCTGCCGGGTGATAAGCTGCTTTAGCGTTGAACATTCCAAAACGAACCAGATCCGTTCTGCGCACATTTTCCCAATAAAACTCACGGCCTCTTTCTGCCAGTAAAGTATTCGGATTATATACGTCTGTGGGGTCTACCAGGGTCATGGAAGCGGTTAAAGGATTGGCCTTTCTGGCTGCCCTCACCTGGTTAACCAAAGCCAAAGCGCCTGCATTGTCTGGTGAGGCCTGACGCATTTTTGCTTCTGCTATCATCAATACAACATCGGAATATCTGAAAATCACCACATCATTACCTGCCAGCGGATTTCCGTAGAATTTACCACCCTGGTTGTAATCAGGAGGATATTTAATAATACGGATTCCGGTAATTTCCAGGTTGGAGCCTGTTTCCTTAAGATCCGGAGATATAGCTGGAGAAAAACTCAACAGATTACCCTTACGATCAAAATACTTGGTATGAGTCTGATCATATTGCTGGCCGATCAAAAAGCCTGGTGAAACACCAGCAACATTAGTAGAACCCGGATAATATCTGCCCCCGATCCGCTGATCTTTCAGCAGGGTATCAGAAGGTGTCTGGGTTGTAGCCACATCACCTGCGCTGAACAGGTTATAAGTCTGGGCAACAGTAGAAAATCCGTTCCAGCCACTTGCCTGAGCAGAGAATGCAGGGTATTGATCATAATGTAGCGTAGCCCACCAGTAATTGTTCACACCACCCGGATTGGTTGAAACGCCCTCCACATTGGGAACAGAGAATATGATTTCAGGACTGGCGTCGTTGGTTGGATTGAAATTGTCGAAATAATTCGCTGTGTAAGAACGCGCCGTAATCGAATTTCCGATTGAGATCACCTTTTGCATATCAGCATCGTCAAATGTTGGAGTATAGGGTTCCTTACCCTTTGCATTAAACGCACCTCTGTTCAGGTAACACCTCATCAACAGCAGATTTGCCGCGTCCTTATTAGCAAGTGTTGCACCGTTGGATGCAGGCAAGTCTGCAAGGACAGCATTTAATTCGCTGATGATAAAAAGTACAGCTGAATCGCCGGTATACACCTTAGGTGCATTCAGGAGGTTGTCTCCCGGATTACGGAACGGATACTGTCCGTACAGATCCAACAGATTGTACAAAGACAATGCCCTGAGAAACCGGGCTTCAGCAGCCTGTTCTGCGGATGGTTTGAAATCCAGTACGTTTGTGGCGTCAAAATTCAATTTGTTAAACGCATTGAACTGATCATTGAACTCATTGACCTGATCTGTGGTATAAGCATGAAATTGAAGTGCGCGCCATTTGCCATTATCGTCCCAGTCACCGCCGCGGGTCGGAACCAGGCACTCATCCGTTGAAACTTCCTGCAGAGCAAAGAAATTTCCCGGATCAGAATAAGGACCGCCAACATCCACGTAGGCTGCCTGTAGTAACAAACCAACTCCGTTTTTTCCCAGTGCATTTGCCGCCTGATCGGCAGTCAAAGCACTGTTCAGATTTTGATTTAATTTCGAACATCCCGTAACCATCGCTACGACCGCCAGGGAGGAAATTAAGATTAATCGTTTCATATTTTTAGAATTATACTTATTCATTGAATAATATTTTAGAGCGCTAAATTTAACCCGAAACTGATGATTCTTGGTGTTGGATAACCGAGATAATCAATATTACGTGATGGGAACGAATTGATGTTCTTGTCAACATTCACTTCCGCGTCGAAACCTGAATAGTTAGTGATTTCAAACAAATTCGATGCACTCACAAAAACATTCAGATTGGTAATGTATTTCCCAACAGTACCTACTGCATAACTTAATGTTATGTTCCTCATCTTAAAGTAGTTGCCGTTTTCCAGATACCTGGTTGATGCAGCAGCTCCTGATGATACGCTTTCGGTAGTGCTGATCGCCTGCTGCGTAACATTTTGTCCCTTACCCAAAGAAAAAATGTTGGTTACGGCATTGGCTGTGTTATTATAAATAAGGAAACCGTAAGCACCACTTCCATTGATGATCAATGAAAGTTTTTCATACCTGAGCGTAGTGCTCAATCCAAATAAAGTATGCACATTGGGATCGCCAGCAAATTGTGGAATCGGTCCAATGATCTGCTGTCCTGCCTGATCAAATCCTTTAAATGGTTTCAGGTAATACACGTCAACCGGCTGGTTGTTTGTAATCGCCTGTGCGAATGCATCACTAAGACCATTACCATCTAAACGACCAGTCTTTACAAGCGCCTGGTTGTAGTTCTTTATGATGTTGGAATTGATTGCGAAATTGAAGCTCAGATCCCAGGAGAAAGATTTCTTCTGTATAATGCTGGCTCCGGCAGAGAACTCAAAACCGGTGTTGATCAGATTGGCAGGCAGATTGCTAAAGGTATTGGCCGAAGGGGCAGGCGCAATCGCGACAGCCTGGAACAAAAGGTTCGTTGTATTCTTGTTGTAATAGTCCATTGTTCCGTAAATCCTGCCATTCATGATCGACCAGTCCAGACCGATATCCCACATGGTCGTCTGTTCCCATTTCAAATCCGGATTCGCTACATTACTTTGTCTTGCATGGTTATAGGTATCAAACACATATTGCGTCTGGGCAGCGCCTGCAGGAAACTCCTGGTTTCCGGTAATACCCCAGGAAGCGCGAAGAGCCAGGTTTGAGAAGATGCCATTTTTCTTCAGGAAATCCTCGTTTGTGAGAACCCATCTTGCACCGAAAGAAGGAAAATATCCATATTTATTATTGGTACCAAACTTACTGGATCCGTCGGCTCTGAAAGTGGCTGTCAGGTAATATTTATCCAGGTAGTTGAAATTTAACCTTCCGAAAAAGGACT
>DATCAO010000284.1:0-5740 GCA_036512575.1 Puia sp. | reverse complement strand
TTCACACAATATTGACGATACCCGTGGCAACACCCGTCCCGTCCATTCCATCCTGCTGGGAAACAACATCCTGATCGTGGAGCACTTGTGTAATCTGGCGGCTATTCCCGACGAAGATTTTATTTTTAGTGCAATACCACCTAAATTTAAGGGTGTAGGTACATTTCCTGTGCGCGCGATGGCAAGATTGCAAGGGTCTACTTAATGTTTTACCAAATGGTACGCTCCGTTATAACAGGCTCCGGTTCCTATATTCCTCCTTTTGTCAAGTCAAATCAGGATTTTGCGCAACATGCTTTTTACGATGCTGACTGTTCACCGCTTTCAGTAGATCCTGACCAGGTCTTCGACAAATTCAAAAAAATTACCGGCATCGAAGAAAGAAGATACACAACGGATGATCTGACCGCCTCCCATATCGGCGTCGAAGCAGGCCGCCTGGCCATTGAAGACAGCAAAGTAGATCCGGAAACCCTGGATCAGATTATCGTAGCCCATAATTTCGGCAATGTCATAAAAGATACTATTCAGACAGCTGCTGTGCCTTCCCTGTCTGCTCAGATGAAACACGCACTGGGCATCCGGAATCCCGACTGTATTGCCTATGATATTTTGTTTGGTTGTCCGGGATGGCTGCAGGGCCTCATCCAGGCTGACGCTTTTTTTAAGGCAGGAATGGCAAAAAAAGTCCTCGTGATCGGAACCGAAACCCTGAGCCGGGTCATCGATATGTATGACAGGGACAGCATGATATTCAGCGATGGCGCAGGAGCAGTTGTACTCGAAGCAAGAGAGGGAAACGAAATGTCGTCCGGCATCCTGTCTTATACAGCACAAACCCACAGTATAACAGAGGTAGAGTACATCAATATGGGCATGTCATTTTATCCAGGCAGCGATCCGCGGATACGATACCTGAAAATGAAAGGGCGAAAAGTATATGAATATGCATTAAAGTACGTGCCCTCAGCGATGAAGGCCTGCATCGAAAAGGCGGGGAAATCCATTTCGGAGATAAAGAAAATTTTCATCCACCAGGCCAATGAAAAAATGGATGAAGCCATCATAAAAAAAATGTACGCGCTTTATGGGATTGAAAATCCACCGGCAGATATCATGCCGATGAGCATCGCCTGGCTGGGAAACAGCTCAGTCGCCACAATTCCTACTTTACTCGACCTTGTACGTAAAAAACAGTTCCCGGAACACACCCTGGTTCCCGGCGATATCATTCTTTTTGCTTCCGTTGGTGCCGGAATGAATATTAATGCCGTTTGCTACCGGTATTGAAACCAAAACTTCAGCACTATCTCAGATAGGTTGAAGAAAAATGATAAGTACCGGATCCTGTTTGCAGTACAATATAATTCCTCTCCTTGCCTGATACTGTTATTTCTTTTGTTTGCGACAGGGGTTTTCCATTTTCCAGCACTTCCCCAACGTTTGCACCAGGCAGATAGATGCTGGCAACCGTATTGGCCGGTATCTCCACATCCATCATGAATTTGCCAGCTGTAATTTTCCATTGAACAGACAGTTTTCCATATCCGGTTTCCAAACTGGCCTGAGCATATTCCAGATTACCACCGGGATGCGGGCGTATAATAATTTTTTTGTACCCGGCACCATCATCATACGTATCCAGCCCCGTCACATTTCTGTACATCCAGTCTCCGATCGCGCCATAAGCATAGTGGTTGAATGAATTCATACCCGGGGTCTGAAAACTGCTGTCAGGTTTTTGTCCGTCCCACCGTTCCCAGATTGTCGTTGCACCCATTTTTACCGGATATAACCAGGATGGATAGGTTTCCTGCAATAATAATTTGTAAGCGACCGTGTCGTAACCAAAGCGGCTCAGCACATGGCATAGATAAGGGGTCCCCAGAAAACCGGTAGTGAGGTGATCATCATAGTTCCGGACATTGTCGGCCAGGCGCTGTGCTGCTTGCGCCCTCAGATTTTCCGGAAGCATATTAAACTGAAGCGCCAGTACATAAGCGGTTTGTGTTGAAGAAACCAGGCGGCCGGAAGGGGTAACATATTCTCTCATAAACGCCTCTTTAACATGATTCAGCAGATCAGTATATCGATGTACATCTGCAGAATGATTTAAAACACCAGCCGCATTGATGAGTAACTGTGTGGAATGTGCAAAAAAACATTGTGCAATAAGATATTTGTCCGTGACGGCCGACCTCCCATCATTATCATCCGAAGGCCGGTAAAAAAGCCAGTCCCCAAAATGAAAACCCGTATTCCATAAATAGTCGTGGCTGTGGGCCTGCATAAAATCAACCCATGCTTTCATACTGGCATACTGATCTTCCAGAATTTTCCTGTCGCCATATGCCAGCCACATATTCCATGGAATGATCGTGGCTACATCGGCCCAGCCGGCAGATCCTCCCGCCATAGAATCGAGCACATTAGGTACAACAAAGGGAACACGCCCGTCCGCATTCTGATCCGCCGCCACATCTTTCAGCCATTTGGAGAAGAAATTATGAACACCCATATTGAAACTGGCTGTTCGGGAAAAGGCCTGGGCATCCCCGGTCCAACCTAGTCGTTCATCGCGCTGCGGACAGTCGGTTGGCACATCCAGGAAATTCCCCTTCTGTCCCCATTGAATATTATGCTGCAACTGGTTGAGCAGGGGATTCGAGCAGGAAAATGATCCGGTGCGTTCCATATCTGAATAAAGGGTTATTGCAACAACGCGCAAACAATTGGATCCTGGTTTGATACTGGAACCATTTCCGTCAACCCTTTTCTCTCCGAAATCACCTGCTAAAATCTTACCGGAAAATCCTTTGATCCGGATATATCTGAATCCATGAAAAGTGAAATGTGGCCTTAACCATTCTTCTTTATTCCCGCTTAGAATATAAATATTTCTCGATTTGGCTGCACGCAAATTATCTGTGTAAAAGTTCCCTTCCTTATCAAGAACTTCAGCATGATCTATTGTAATTGTATCCCCCGGATTCCCATTTATATTAATCTGCTCCCATCCCACCAGATTTTGGCCGAAATCAATAACCTGCTCTCCTTTGGGAGTTTTGAATATTCTGACCGGTTGAAAATCCTCATGTGCACGTACCGGCTCATTATATGTTCCGGTCAATATATTTTTCGGTAATTCAGCTTCAACGGTTCCCAGCCAGCCCTGATCATTAAATCCGGGTGTATTCCATCCTGCAATTTCCTTTCCCGCATCATAAACTTCTCCATTATATATCTCTGAACTGCGGATCGGTCCCTCATCCGACGATTTCCAACTGCCGTCGGAAAGGATGGTTTCCTGACTGCCATCTGAATAATTGATTTCAAGTTGCAGAATCAGCGCTATTTTCTTTCCATAAATATTTCTATTGTTGTCCCAGGCCAGGTTTGTGCGATACCATCCGCTTCCTATCTGAATCCCGATGGCATTTTTCCCATGTAAGAGGTGTTCCGTAACATCGTATGCCTGGTATTGAAGCCGTTTGTGATAACTGGTCCATCCGGGTGTCAGAAAAGCATCCCCCATTTTGACTCCATTGATATGTGCCTCATACATACCGTGCGCCGAAATAAATAGGGTTGCAGATTTTATTTTTTTTCCGGCGACAAATGATTTTCGAAACAAAAGTGCCGGACCATTTACCGAATCGGCAGCAGATGCCGATTCTATCCATTTCGCCTTCCAGTCACCGGCCTGAAGCAACCCCATTTGCCAAAAAGCTTTTGCACTCCAGCCAGAAACCTTCCCCTGGTTATCCCAAACCCTGACCTGCCAATAATAAGTAGTCGCAGATTTGAGCGCAGACCCTTCGTAAGGAACGAAAATGGACTGCGAACCGGTTAGTCTACCGCTGTTCCAGAAATAGATATTCCCCGATTGATCACTGACGCGGATCTCGTAAGCTGTTTGTTGGATATTCCGATGATCTGATACCAGTTGCCAGCTGAAACGGGGATTCAGCATATCAATCCCAAGCGGATTGATCCGGTTTTCACAACGAAGATTTTTAACGATGATCTGGCCGGAACAGATTCCGGATATAAACATGACCAGTACAAGAAACGGCAAAACTTTTTTCATGAATTTATTTTTGCATATTGATTTAATTTCCTGAGGAAGCCATATAATTTCCCAATCCGACCACCACCGTCGAAAGAATTACAGTTAATATCCCCAATAGGATAACACGCATAGTGTTTTCGCGTGATCCCTTCCATTCCTTGAAATAAATACCCCAGGCATTACTGACGATAATAATGAATGCCATATGAAAAGTCCAGCTGCTGAAATCATATTTACCCATTTTACTACTGCCCATCCCATAAAAGAAGAATTGAAGGTACCAGGTGATGCCGGCAATGGTACAAAATATATAATTCCATTTGAGTGGCGATTTCACATCAGTATAATCTCCATAGGATTTGTTCTTCAGATTTAAGATAACACACCAGATCAGATTAGTGGTTAATCCACCCAGGAGAACAACCACCAGGGAGGGAAGATTCTGAAAAATCGGATTGACACCACTATTTGCCGTCAGGATAGCAATAGGTTTGGCAAAAGCCAGCCCGAATGAAAAACAGGAACTGAGTATACCTGAAATGGTTGCGACCAGTACACCCTTGCGTAAATTAAATTCAACAATGGTGCCGGTTGTTTTTGAATCGCCGAGATCTTTTTCTTTCATCACACCCGCCTTACCGCAAATAGCAATGCCGGTCAAACAAAGCAATACACCACCCAGGATAATTTTTCCTGATCCGGAATGCCAGAGTGAGGAGATTGTCGTTTGTCCCTCGGGATTAGCCACGAGGTCGTAGAACAGCGGTGGAATAAGTGTGCCAAATGCAGCGCAATAACCCAAAGCAATGGCCATACCGAGACTCATGCCCAGATATCGCATACTCAGGCCAAAGGTCAGTCCGCCGACGCCCCACAATACCCCCATCAGGTAAGTCCAGAATATGGTGGTTTTTGAAACAGCTCCGATAATATTCCAGAATCCCGGAACAATCAGCCATGCTGCAAATACCGGCGCAATCAGCCAGGAAAAAAGACCGCCGACCAGCCAGTAACTTTCCCAGTGCCAGGCTTTTACTTTTTTATAAGGAATATAAAAACTTCCGGATGCAAAGCCCCCGACAAAATGCAGAAATACACCCAATAATACACCCATACTCGATTAGTTTAAAATTCTCAGATCCCGTAATACAGAAAACCTGCAATCAGGGTTCAAAATATTTCACTTCGATGATGTCCGTTGGTTTAACCAATCTGTTCCAGTGTTCGTGTATCGCCATGGCTGCGCCCACTGCACTAGCCTGGGCAATATGAGCCGAAAATACTTCTAACAAGGGAAATGCAGTGGCCAGCAAATGCATGTAAACAAGATTTTTTGCAAAGCCACCGTCTACGAAAATCCTTTTTACCGAATCCGACAGGATAAGTCGTATAGATGCCGCCTGCTCTTCCATAATATCCATCAGTAGCCTGTGATAGGCCCATTCCATAGATTCAAACGCTGCAAGATCCCGTAAAGCAAATCCCGAATGAGCCTGCAGTGCGGCTGGCCGGTTGGATCCATCGGGTTCCCCGCGTGATTTTAATTTCAACACAATATCCGGATCAAAAACAATGGTCTGAAAATAATTTTTGTTCTTCTGAAAATATTCGGCCAGTCTTTCCACTTGTTGTTCATGTTCAAAACCGGCAAACAGTCTGGAAGCCTTT
>DATCAO010000283.1:0-2502 GCA_036512575.1 Puia sp. | reverse complement strand
TGGGTGAACAATTTGGCGATACAGGAAACGCCCGATCCATGGAAATTCCCAGGATGTCAGGATATAATTCAGAAATATTTCAGGGAACCAGTGCCGTGTTAAAGTAATGGGGATGCTCAGCTTTTTCAAAGTGCAGGCGGCATCCATTGCAGGATCCATAGTGGACTATCTGGTGACCATGGTACTGGTATCGGGGTTTCATTGCTGGTACCTGGTGGCCAGTGTGACCGGTAATATTTTTGGTGCTGCCACTCTTTTTGTTCTTTGCAGAAAATGGATTTTCCGGGCTGTCAAGGGCAGTATGCGTTTGCAGATGGTCCGGTTTGTCGGGGTATTCGCAGGAAATATGGTCCTGGCATCCGGGGGAATTTATATACTCACCCATTTTTTTAATGTACACTATATGATTTCAAAAACAGTTGTATCCGTTTTGCTGGGTGTCAGCTATAACTACATCATGCAGAAAAAATTTGTATTCGGGTGATCCATTCTCCGTCTTCTTAATCTGCTTTGAAGGTGAATTATGCATACTTTTAGCAACCTCTGCCATACAGAGCGTGTTCCGGTAAGAAAACCGGTCGGGGGAAATAAAAAATCGGATGGACAGTCTTACCCATATCGCCATAGGTGCCTGTATCGGAGAATTATATCTTGGAAAAAAGATTGGAAAGAAGGCCATGTTGTACGGCGCCATCGCTGCAAGTATTCCTGATATCGATTTTGTAACAGCGTTCTGGTTGAAAACATCCGATGACCTGATGGCCCACCGGGGGTTTACGCATTCTTTTCTATTTGCATTGATAGTAGTCGCCGGACTGGCTTTTCTATTCCGGCACCGGCACCGGGTGGATCATATTCCCGTTAAAACCTGGCTGCTGTTTATGGGTACGGAAATCGGGAGTCATCTTTTCCTGGATGCGTTCAATGCCTATGGGATTGGTTGGTTTGAGCCTTTCACCCATTTCCGCTTTTCATTTAATTCTTTATTCGTGGTTGATCCTTTTTTTTCTGTATGGCCGGGGATCGCCACGTTCGTGCTGCTCATTTTACCTGGTCACCGCCGGGAAAGAAAACGATGGGCCGGATGGGGTCTTGTTTTTTGCTCCCTGTATTTCGGGTACAGTTTGGTGAACAAGTTTGAGACTGATAACAAAGCGAGGTATGCGTTGCTGCGCCAGCATATTCATTACTTAGATTATTTTACAACGCCTGCACCTTTTAATAACTGGTTGTGGTTTGTTGTTGCCGAAGTGGATTCGGGTTATTATGCCGGATATAGATCAGTGTTTGATAAAAACGATTCTGTGGATTTCAAATTTTTCCCCAGGAATGAAGTGTTGTTGAAACCCCTGGGAGATCAAAAGGATCTTGAACTACTCCTGCGTTTTTCCCAGGGATATTATACGGTTGACCATTCCGATCGTGGTCTTGTATTCAATGTGCTCCGCTTCGGTCAGATACAGGGATGGGAATATCCTGATGCTCCTTTTGTATTGCACTACTATCTGCAGGATCCGGACGCTAACGGTCTGATTGTGCAAAGAGCACGTTTTGCCGGCTGGAATCGTCAGGCTGTAAGGTTTTATTTGAAGAGAATCTGGGGACGTTGACGGTTGACCGTGGATCGTAGATCGCGGATCGTGGATCGTTGACCGTTGTAAAATTAATTTCCACACCTCCACACTTTTCAATTGTCTCTCTGTTTGAAATTAAAGGTGAAAATATAAAAGAGCAAGCGGATGAACTCATAACAGATCCGGTCCCATGCCCGGTGCAGGATTCCCCTGCGATGGGTGAAATCTTCTCTGGTGATCCGTTCACAGTCCTGGTGGATAATCTGTTCCAACTCATCCTGCAACCCGGACGCGAATCCCGGATTCCTGATGTCAATATTTAATTCAATGCTGGCATAAGCACTGATGATGTTTACATTGTAGGATCCAACGGTAGCCCAGGCCCTGTCGTACACAGCTACTTTCCCGTGTAATACACAGGGCTTGTACTCATAGACCTCTATATTATTCCTGAACAACCAATTGTACAGATAACGCTCGGCATTCTTGGCTACCATCACATCGGAAATACCGGCCAGGATCAATTTTATTTTTACTCCTCTTCTGCCAGCCTGTTTCATGTTTTTCCGGATAATCGGGCCGGGTAAAAAATATCCCGACATCATCACAATCTCCTGACTGGCTTTCCGGAACATTTCCAAATAACTCCTGGAGACCTGGTTTCTTTTCATGATCCAGTCGTTGCGCCGCACCCTCAAATGGCAATCTTCTTCAGGCGGGATATACAAGGGGTGTGGATGTTCCCTGCAGAAACTGATTCTTCTGTCTGACAGATAACCCTTCCAGGTTTTCTGGCAGATGCGACAGAGTTCTTTCACAATTGCACCTTCAACACAGACTGCAAAATCAAGCCAGCCGGGCTGGTCCGGCAAATCATTATAGTGGTTACTGATATTGATACCGCCCACCATACCGAACTGGTTGTCGG
>DATCAO010000282.1:0-12944 GCA_036512575.1 Puia sp. | reverse complement strand
GGGGGGGAATGTTTAATTTACCGGCAAAATCGGGTACTCAGCGTACTGGCATGAAAGGGCTACTGATCACTATAGTTCTCATTGTGGGTTATCTGGCAGTCAGTGGCCAGGCCAATCCGCTGAGCAGGTTTCACAATATGGGCGGGTCAGGCGGCAGCAAGGACTCGCTGCAACATCGTAAGGATGATACCATGAGCATTACGTTCCGGTACCTGGATTCCAGCCGCCTGCAAAAGATAGATTCTGAGATCTACAATTTTTATCTGCGTTATCCCCTGCAGCCATCTTATATTGATTTTGGGAATATCGGAACTGCCTCGCACGACCTGATCTTCAATCCCTTTATGTTACCCGGATGGGACGGTGGCTGGCACGCCTATGATCCATATGTTTTTACAATCGAAGGTTCCCGCTTTTACAATACCACCAAGCCGTATTCGGAGCTCGGTTACCTGCTGGGTAGTCATGCAGAACAAATGATCAACCTGATGACCACGCAGAATATCACGCGCAACTGGAACGCTTTTTTCGAATACCGCCTGGTTAATTCTCCGGGCACATACAATAGTCAGAATACCAATCACAATAATTATCGTTTTACGTCCTGGTACCGGTCAGATAATAAACGATATCAGGCATTTCTCCTGCTCCTGGGCAGTAAGCTGGAATCTGCTGAAAATGGCGGCATCCAGAATAATTCCGACTTGGATTCCGCTTCGTATACTGACAGGTTCACGGTTCCGACCAATATGGCACTTCAAAATAATTACCAGGGAGTTAATAATTTATTCGGTTCCACCATTGCTACAGGTACTTTTTATACGACCGGTTTTTTTGAACTGCGACAGCAATACGATATCATCGGCCTGAAGGACTCCATCGTTACAGATACGGTGGTCACGCCCTTGTTTTATCCCAAATTCCGCGCCGAGCAAACCATCAATTATTCCACCTACCATGAACGGTTTCAGGACTATAATCCGCAACAGGCTTACTATATAAACAAACTGAGTTTTATCTCTGTACCGGATACGATAAACCTGAGTGATCTCTGGCATAACCTCACGAACGATTTCTCCCTGTATTCTTTTCCGGATTCAAAAAATCCGCAGCAATTTCTTAAGGCAGGTATCACCGTGCAGTCGATGAAAGGCGTTTACAATGCAGGACAGGTGTCTTATTATAATCTGTTTGTGCATGGAGAATACCGAAACAAAACACGGAATAAGAAATGGGATGTGGAAGCATTTGGGAATTTTTATATTAACGGCACCGAAGCAGGAGATTATAATGTCTATATCAGCCTCAAGCGGCAGATCAGTAAAAACCTGGGTTTTTTACAGCTCGGATTTGAAAATGTGAACCGATCGGTTTCCATGGCCTGGACCCAGCAAAGCAGTTTCGGATTCGGCGTGACCCAGTCGTTCAATAAGGAAAATGTGATCCACCTGTTTGGATCATACGACCAGCCCAAACTCGACCTGACCCTGAACGCAAACTATTACCTGGTAAATAATTATCCTTATTTCCAGGATTATTATATCCCGGCCCAGGAAACAAATCCCTTTAATGTGCTGATCGTTTCTGCTCAAAAACGAATTGCTTTAACCAGGCACCTGATCCTGCATGCGTCAGTTTTCGTTCAAAAAGTGGCAGGCGCATCCCCGGTTCATATCCCGCTGTTCATGACGACCGACCAGATAGGATATGAGGGCAAACTGGGTTTGAAAAACCTGGTCCTCGCAACCGGTTTGGAAATCAGGTATTATACACCCTACCAGGCCGATGGATATTCGCCCATTGTGAGCCAGTTTTTTTCACAAACACAAACAACCATCGCACAGAAGCTGCCGGATATCAACGCCTATCTCAATTTGAGAATACGAAGTTTTGTAGCCTATGTCCGGCTGGAAAATCTCAATACCGCGGGATTTTTGCCAACATCCGGTTTTGGATTTGTAAACAACAATTTTGTGGCGCCATCCTATCCCTATGCGGGATTGAAAATAAGACTGGGCATTTACTGGAGTTTTGTAAACTGAGTTAAATAACTAATTTTAACGGACCATGTCCACCTTTCGTACAATTTCCCGCAGGATTTTCGTATTCATCCGGTCTTTGTTTACAAAAAAAAATTGCTGTCAATGAACCGGATCTGTTTTACAGTGTTTTTAATGGGGATCAGCTTTAATCTTTTTTCACAAATGGCGCCCGGACTAACAGCAGTCAATTTATCACTTCCCGATTTGAATGGTAAAACCATTTCGTTGTCTGATTTGAAGGGGAAGGTAGTGCTGATTGATTTCTGGGCCAGCTGGTGTGGCCCCTGCAGGAGAAATAATCCGCACCTCGCCAAATTGTACAAAAAATATCACGATAAGGGACTGGAGATTTATGGTGTTTCCCTGGATGACGATGTGAGCAGCTGGAAAAAAGCGGTTAAGCATGACCGTCTCGATTGGATCCAGGTCATTGACGACAAAGGTTGGGATTCTGCCGCTGCCAGGTTATATGGTGTGGATATGATTCCGTCTTCCTTTCTCCTGGACCGGCACGGGGTGGTCCGGACGATCAATGCGGAAGGTCCGGAACTGGAAAACAGCGTCAGGGATTTGCTGAAAGACTAACCGCAGGCTGGGGTTCGCAGGCCTGGGTTTCAGTTTCAGTTTCCAATGTTACGTGCTGGATATTCTGGTGCAGCAACTGGTGTTTGATTTCTTTTTTAATTTTCTCCTGGCTTTCAATTCCAATCTCTTTTTTCAGAACGACATGACCCGTCAATGCATTTTCTGTGGTGCTCAGCGCCCAGATATGGATGTGGTGGAAGTCTTGTACGCCCGTTATCTTTTCTATAGCCGATTTTACAGCGCGCAAATCAATTCCCTGTGGAACAGCATCCAGGGAGAGGCGAAGACTGTCCCGCAATAAACTCCATGTGCTGTACACGATCATCAGGGCCACCAGGATGCCCAGCAGCGGATCGATCCAGTACCAGTGGGTGTACAGGATGATTATGCCGCCGATGACCAGGGCAGCGGAAACCACTGCGTCTGAGAGAAGATGCAAAAAAGCACTTTTGATATTGAGATCATTTTCCTTATTGCGGAAAAAAAGAAGCGCTGTAATACCATTGACGACGATACCAATGGCTGCTACCAGGGAGATGGTGTTGCCGCGCACCGGTTCCGGCAGAATCAGGCGGTGAATGGATTCATAGAAGATTGCACCAATTGAAATCAACAGAATGCCACCGTTCAACAATGCAACCAGGACAGTCGTTTTTTTATACCCGTATGTAAAAACAGTAT
The DNA here is from genome assembly GCA_036512575.1 of Puia sp. Lineage (GTDB taxonomy): Bacteria > Bacteroidota > Bacteroidia > Chitinophagales > Chitinophagaceae > Puia. Next base: position 9,636 of record DATCAO010000282.1, on the reverse strand, counting down.
TCGACTTTACTTTCATCATCCGGTAAGCAAACAACGAAAGGCCGAGGCTGGCCACGTCGGCCAGATTGTGCCCGGCATCTGAAAGCAGGGACATGGAATGAATCATCAGACCTACGGTAACTTCGATAACTACAAATGCCAGGTTTAAGATGATGCCGATATAAAAAGCCGAATTAACGGAACGGAGTTCTGATATGTGGCCGTGCGAATGCCCGTGATGACTGTGCGAATGACCTTGGTGACTGTGTTTATGGTCTGAATGACTGTGGGCGGCTGTATTTTCCATAAAAATACAAAGTTAACATTTGCGGAATGCCAGCCGCCGGCTAATTTTTCCAGAACAGGGGATTATAAAAATTATTACATTTATCCCCACTTCATATACCTTTCTTCCAGTCAGACCGTCACCCTGTTAAATTAAGATAAATCTAAATGTGTTTATTATGTCTTTCAATTTGATTGAATCGGTTAAAGAAGAACTTTCCGGTGACATGACAAACAGAATTGCGGGTATTCTTGGAGAGAGTTCAACTAACGTACAACAGGCTTTGCAGGGAATCATTCCTTCTGTGCTAACCGGCATCTTATTAAAGGTTGAAGCGGGTGAAACCCAGGAGACTTTGAATTTGGCTACAGATGCTTCAAGGATTAATATTCCTTATAACCTCAATTCCCTTTCCGGAGGTACCGGAAGTCCCAAGGGAATGGATTTTCTGAAAATCATTTTCGGGGAAAAAACAACCGGGCTGGCGGCTTCAGTTTCCGGTTATGCGGGAATCAGTCCCCAATCTGCATCTGCCCTGATGAGCATTACAGCACCTGCTGTTCTCGGTGCACTGGGGAATCACATTCTGGGAACCAATATGAACGCCAGCGGGCTGCTTTCTTTTCTAAATGGGCAGCGGAAGAAAATCCTGAATGCCATGCCCACCAGTTTATTCATGGAAGGCATCCTGGGCGTTGAAAATTTATCGGGCGTTGCGGAGAAATTTTCAGAAACTCCAATACCCATCACAAAATCACGGTCATCGAAGACCTGGATATGGCTGCTGGTGGTTGGCCTGATTGCCGCAGGTTCGGCCTGGTACTTTTTTAATATGCAGACGACTGCAGTTAAAACTTCTCCGGTGGTTAAGGATACCATGCAAGCGGTCAGGGATACGGTTACAACGGGAACGGCTCCCGAAATTCCAGTCTCCGTAAAACTGCCTGACGGAACGGTGTTGAATGCAAAAAAAGGCGGGATTGAGGATCAGCTCATCAGCTTTTTCAACGATCCTGCCGGTAAACCTTCCAGACGTTACCCATTTAATTTTGACCAGCTGACTTTCAATGGCAGCACAGCGGTGATCGCCAATGAGAGTATGACCCAGGTCCAAAATGTTGCATTTATTCTGAAAGCCTATCCAAAAGCAAAAATTAAAATTGGCGGATTTAATGAAAAAGGAGGTGACAGTGTAGCAAACCGGGTCCTTTCCGAAAGCAGGGCTACCGCCGTTGCAACAGCGCTGAAAGAATCTGGTGCGGCTAAGGGACAGATCATCAGTGTGGAAGGTTTTGGATCGGATTTTGCAAAATATGCCGCAGATGCGCCTGATTCGCTGAAGGAAAAAGACCATCGCATTGCAATCAGTGTCAGGGCGAAATAATGTGGACTAATTAAACAGGGGGTTTGCCGCCATGGAATCCGGGTTCACATCGCCATAATTCCTGATCTCATTATAAAGAGTATCTCTTTCTACCGGCTCACGCTTCATTTGTTTAATCAGGGCAACCAGTTCCGTGGTGGTTAGGGAAGGATGCTGCTCTTCAGAACCCGCCATGGAATAAATTTTGGTTGAGTCGTCGATGGTTCCGTCCAGATCATTCACTCCAAAAGAAAGCGTGAGCTGTGCACTTTGACGCCCCAGCATGGGCCAGTATGCTTTGATGTGCGGAAAGTTGTCCATAAAAATCCTGCTGACGGCATATAATTTCATGTCTTCAATAACGGAAGATTCAGCCACATGACTCATATCGTTTCCCTTGTTCCGGAATTTCAGCGGGATGAATGTGTTGAAGCCATGTGTTTCATCCTGCAGTTTTCTAAGCCTGTCCATATGGTCGATCCGGTGAACATACTGTTCAATGTGCCCATACAGCATGGTGGCATTGGAATGCATGCCGAGTAAATGGGCCTGACGGTGAATCTGCAGCCAGCCTTCTGCATTTACTTTGTCGTCACAGATTTGTTTCCTGATTTCGGGATCAAATATTTCTGCGCCACCGCCGGGCAGGGAGTCGAGTCCCGAATCATTCAACAATTTCAAACCTTCCTCAACCGGGAGTTTGGCTTTTCTGAACATGTAATCCAGTTCTACGGCAGTGAATCCCTTGATGTGCAGGTCCGGGCGATGGGCTTTTATATTCTGCAACAATTCCACGAAAAAATACAGGTTCATTTTCGGATGAACACCACCCACAATATGCACTTCCGTTACTGGTACGCCATCATATTTTCTTACCATGTCCATCATCTGATCCAGGCTGAGTTCCCAGCCTTCATCGCGATGTGCATATAACCTGGAATAGGAACAAAACGCACAGGAGAATACACAAACATTAGTAGGCTCAATGTGGAAATTCCTGTTGAAATAGGTTTTATTGCCATGCAGGGACTCGCGGATGTAATTGGCGAGTGCACCCAAAAAGGGCAGTGAGGCATTTTCGAAAAGCATCAGTCCCTCGTCAAAAAGGATCCGTTCTTTCTCTATTATTTTTTCTCCGATTTTTCGGAGCGAGATGTCAGGCTGGCCGGCTACAATTTTTCTGATCTGATCTTTTCGGTTATCCATGGGCTCTGTTTATACCGGTTGCAAATTTACGAAGGAAAGATCAGAGCGTTCCCGGATTCGGATTTCTATTTTATACATTAATTCCTTTAACTTCCGTTTACAATTCAGGATATGCAAAGATTTCAGGGGCTGATTGGAATCGTATTCATTCTCGGGCTGGCCCTGTTTTTTTCAAACAACCGGCGACGGATCAATGTTCGCCTGGTTTTAAGCGGTCTTCTGCTTCAATTGCTGATTGGGATATCGGTTTTGAAAATTACTCCGGTCATTCACTTTTTTCAGTTTCTGGGCCGCATTATGGGAAAAATTGAATTGTTTGCATTTCAGGGGGCTTCCTTTGTTTACGATGGAGTTGCCATAGCGACAAAGGGAAACGGCATTATAAATTATGCCCAGGGCGGGTTTGTTTTCGCATTCAATGTGACGGCAACCATCATTTTGGTTTGCGCCCTGGTAGCCGTTTTTTATCATCTGGGCATCATGCAGCGGGTTGTTTCAGTTATTGCGCGCGCAATGAATGTGGTGATGCGGGTCAGCGGGGCGGAAGCCCTGAGCAATGTGGCCAGCGCATTTGTTGGCCAGATCGAAGCGCAGGTGATGATCCAGCCCTATCTGCCCGGAATGACCAAGAGCGAATTGCTCGCCAGTATGTCGGGAAGCCTGGCCTGTATTGCGGGTGGCATCCTGATTGTATACGCCAATATGGGTGCGCAGGCCGGTTTAGACCTGGCACCGAAACTGATAACCGCCAGCCTGATGGCCGCACCAGGCGCGCTGGTCATCTCCAAAATTGTATGGCCTGAAACAGAAGTCAGCGAAACCATGGGCAGTGTGAAACTGAAAGTTACCAGTCATTATGCAAACCTGGTAGATGCCATTGCACACGGAGCCGGCGAAGGTTTTAAAATTGCGATGAACGTGATTGCCATGCTGATCGGGTTTATCGCTGTGATCGCCCTGCTGGATTTTCTGCTGTTGAAAACAGGACATGTTTTCAATCCTTCCTTCGACCTCAGCCTCAACTGGATTTTTGGAAAAGTCTTTTATCCATTCGCCTGGTCGATGGGTGTTCCTGCAGAAGATATCCGGAATGCGGCAACTTTATTCGGGGAAAAATTAACCGTAAACGAATTTGTGGCATTTAAAAATCTCACTTCAGGGGCTGTACCCATAGTTTCACAAAAAGGTCTGCTGGTGGTGAGCATCGCGATTTGCGGGTTCGCCAATTTCAGCAGTGTGGGCATGCAGATCGGCGGCATCGGGGCCATTGCGCCGGGAAGGAGGGCCGACCTGGCCAGGCTGGGATTACGTGCACTGCTCTGCGGAACACTGGCTTCTTACCTCTCCGCAACGATCGCGGGAATCATCATGTAGTTGTTAGTTGTAACTTGTAAGTTGACCTGGAATTTTACCAACAACTTACAACTAACAATTAATAACTCACATCATCGCTGCCATTTCTTTTCCAAGTTGCGGAGCAAGCGCCACACCCATGCCGCTCAAACGGACGGCACAGAATACCTGGTCGCTGATTTTGCTGACGATGGGTTTTTTTTCGTTTCCGATGCCCATGGTACCACTCCATCGGCGACTTATTTTATAATCAGTGGCTGGCAGAACAACTTCGCGCAGGAATTTCTCCAGCTCCTGCTGAACAGGTTCCGAAACTTCTGGCGAAAAAGTCTCTTCTTCTTTTAAAAATTTATTGCGGGCCCCGCCCAACAGGACGCGGTTGCCGAGATTTCGGAAATAGTAATATCCTTCATCGTAATGAAAAGCACCTTTTATTTTAAGATCTCCCACCGGTTCAGTCAGCAACACCTGTCCGCGTGCCGGAAAGAGGTCGAGTTCCGGCAATAAAGATTTTGCAAAAGCATTGGTGCAGACCAGTACCTGGTCGGCCTGAAAGGAGAGCGGGAGACCGGTTTCCAGTGTTACTCCGCTGCTACTGGTTACTATTTTCTGTACGTCAACCTGGGTGAGGACGGTTACGCCCATCGCATGTACAAGTTGTACGAGCGCTTCGAGTAGTTTTCCGGAATGCAATTGGCCTTCCAGTTTATTTTCGATCAGATGATGGGAACCGCCCAGGCCGAACGCTTTAATTTTGGAGTCGTTGAGCTGAAAAGTTTTTTGTTTACCGGTAATCTTCTTTAGCTGGTTATTCAGCTTGTCAATTTTTGTTCGCAGGATATCCAGGTCGGGAAATTGTTCAGGCGAAACCAGTTCGAAACCTCCCAGATTTTCATAGTTGATTTGTTCCGGCGAAAATTTCTTGCCGATCTTCTCGAGTCCTTTAAATCTTTTCTCCACCAGTTCCAGCATTTCCGCCTCACCCTGATTCTTTTCGTCGGAAAGTAATTCGGTAAAACTTCCAAAACAGGCGAATCCGGCATTTCGGCTGCTCGCGCCACTGGGGATCAGGCCCTTTTCCAGGATGAGTATGTTTTTATCGGGAAAACGTTTCTTCAGGTAGTATGCAGACCAGAGTCCGGTAAATCCGCTGCCCAGGATGACGATGTCCCTGGGCGCGAAGAAACTCTCACTTTCCCAAACTGAAACTGGAAGCATATTTTTTAGGCTTAAGGCCTCAGGCCTAAGGCCCAAGGCTTAAGGCCTAAAGCGTAAAGCTGAAGGCCTTAATGATAAAATTGTGAAATAAAGATGTTTAATTAGTAGTGTCAGATTGAAAAATCAATTAACCATTAAAAATTAACCTTTGACAATTGCTTTAAGCTTTAAGCTTTAAGCTTTAAGCCTTACGCCTTACGCCTTAAGCTTTAAGCCTTACGCCTTAAGCTTTATGCCTTAGGCCTTCAGCTTTAAAGGTGTATCGCCTCTCCATAAGCCACTTCAATAGCATCTTTCACGCTTTCACTGATCGTCGGATGGGGGTGAATGCTGTTCAGCACTTCATTGTACGTGGTTTCAAGTTTCCGGCCAAGGACGGTTTCAATAATGATTTCGGTGACGTTGTAACCGATCATATGGGTGCCCAGCCATTCGCCGTATTTTGCATCAAAGATCACCTTGATAAATCCTTCGGTATGGCCGGCAGCCGACGCTTTCCCGGATGCACTCAGGGGGAACCTGCCCACTTTAATTTCATATCCTGCATCCCTGGCTTGTTTTTCGGTGAAACCGACGGACGCAATTTCCGGAGTGCAATAGGTACAGCCCGGCACGTTGTTGTAGTCTATAGGTTCGGGAGCATGTGCATATTTTTTCTCCCCGAACGCAATGTTCTCGATACAGATAATACCTTCCTTTGAAGCCACGTGAGCCAGGGCCTGACCCGGTGCGCAATCGCCAATGGAGTAGATTCCGGTTACATTAGTATTGTAAAATTTATCGACGGTAACTTTTCCTTTGTCCGTTTTTACCCCGAGGGTTTCCAGGCCGATGCCTTCAATATTAGCAGCAATACCGATTGCACTGAGCAGCACGTCTGCTTCGAGTGTCTGTTCTCCCGTCGCCGTTTTTATTTTGGCTTTTACGCCGCTGCCACTGGTATCCACACTGGTTACTTCACTATTTACCAGGATATCTATGCCTGCTTTTTTATAGGATTTTTCCAGTTCTTTGGAAATATCTTCATCTTCCACAGGTACAATGCGCGGCAGGAATTCGACAATGGTCACTTTGGTGCCCATGCTATGGTAGAAATAGGCAAATTCCACACCTATTGCTCCGCTTCCCACGATGATGATGCTTTTCGGTTGAGCGGGTAAATTCATAGCTTCCCGGTACCCGATCACTTTTTTGCCATCCTGTTTCAAACTCGGCAGTTCCCGGCTCCTGGCGCCGGTGGCGATGATGATATGCCGGCCTTCCACGATCTGCGTTTTACCATCGGCTTCCGTTACTTCGATCTGTCCCTTGGCTTTCAGTTTTCCGAAACCCATCACTACATCGATTTTATTTTTCTTCATCAGAAATTGAACGCCCCGGCTCATTTTATCGGCAACCCCGCGGCTGCGCTTGATAACCGCCGGGAAATCGGCCGTTCCACTGGCATCGATACCAAATTCTTTCGCATGTTTAATATCCTGAAACACCTGCGCGCTTTTCAGGAGTGCCTTGGTGGGAATACAACCCCAGTTCAGGCAGATACCTCCCAGGCTTTCCTTTTCAATGATGGCTGTTTTATATCCCAATTGAGCTGCGCGGATGGCAGCCACATAACCACCGGGACCGCTGCCAAGAACAACAACATCATAGGCCATAGAAATAATTTTAGAATGAAGATGAATAGATAATTTCGGAGTGCAAAGCTAGGGTAAAATTGGATAATCCACCTTCTGTTTCAAGGCGGTAAACCCTGAACAGTTATTACAGTGACCGGTAAACGGCACCGTTTTTTTATTGATGTGCATTTCGAAAAAAGTTATAGTTGTCCGGGTTTTTAAAGCCCTTCAATAACAAACGCCATAAGATATCTTTGGATCGGGAGGAGGAAAGTAGCCCGTTGAAGACGGATTCACCCCCCTGAAGTGTATAATAGTCTGAACATATCTTAAGTAATTCTTCATCTTAAGGTGTTTATGAGGTATTTATAAGGTATTTATCAGTAAAAAAACCTAAGATAAACTGAAGAAAACTTATAAAAATACTGAATATTATCTAACTTAGATGGAACTATCTGACTTTTCCAAACACTATCTTTAAAAATTCTTATGGCCATCACCACCAGTCTCATCATGCAAAAGCTTTCCGGACATCTGGGGAAAGAAGTCGTGTTCAAACAGTATGGCGATAAAACTGTTGTCACCAAGTACCCGGATATGAGCAGGCGGGTGCTCAGTAAGAAACAATTGCGTATTAATGAAATCATGCAGGAGGCCAATTATGCTGCGAAGAGTACCCTGGCCAGTGAAGTCCTGAGAAACGCAGCTCAGGTGAGGTTAAATACAACCCGTAGCCGGTTATATACTGCGTTGATCAAAGAGTATTTTAAGAACGCCATGGCGGAAACGAAAACCCCGGAAAACACGATCAATTAATTAATTTCGATTTTTTCAACGGATATTTATACATATCAGGCTTCCGTTTATCATCTGCCGGTTCAATTTGATATACATGATTAGGAGAATGATCTTAACGGGATAAAAAAGTTTACAGAAAAATAAAAAATTTTACAGGCTGATACATCACAAAAAAATTCATGTGCTTGCTGTAGCCGTACATCCGGACGATGTGGAACTCTGTTGTTCCGGCACCCTGATGATGGAAAAACGATTGGGTAAAAAAGTTGGCGTGGTTGACCTCACCCAGGGCGAGCTGGGCACCCGGGGCACACCGCTGTTACGCCTGAAGGAAGCCGCCCAGGCCTCCAGGATTATGGAACTTGATGCGCGGGAAAATCTGGGGATGGCGGATGGATTTTTCCAGAATAATGAGGAAAATAAACGAAAACTGATCAGGGCCATACGGTTTTACCAACCGGAGATTGTTTTGGCCAGTGCGCTCGCTGACAGGCACCCTGATCACGGCCGGGCAGGTAAGCTGATTTCTGACGCCTGTTTTCTGAGCGGGTTGAGAAAAATTTCAACACAGGATGCGGAAGGGAAGGAGCAGGAACAATGGCGTCCGAAATATGTTTTTCATTTTATCCAGGACCGCTTCTATCAACCCAGTTTTGTATATGATATCACTCCGGTTTTCGATCGTAAACTGGAATCAATCCGGGCTTACAGCTCCCAGTTTCATTCCACGACTTATGATCAGGATGAACCGCAGACGTATATTTCAGGACCAGATTTTCTGGACTCTGTTATCGGACGTGCACAGATGCTGGGTAAGATGATCGGGGTTAAATATGCCGAGGCATTCATATCCGAAAAAATGATCGGTGTCAGCAGCCTGGATTCTTTGATACAATTTGACACCTGATGTGCATAAACTGGGGATTCTGACGTTATTTAACAGTGTAATCGCAATAAAATGCAATACCTTTGCTGCGATTTTACAGTAAAGTATTAAACATGCAATTGCCAAAATTTTCATCCAGTCAGAATACCTTTTATACCGACCTCAAAAAAAGAATCAACGCTTATTTTGATCAGTCGGGAAAAGAGATGACGGGCAATTTTGGTCTGTACCTGAAAGCCGCGGTACTGGGCATCGGGTTTGTCGGGCTGTATATAAACCTTGTTTTTTTTACTCCTCCTGTTTTACTTGCTCTTTTGGAATGCGTATTGTTCGGATGTGTGATTTCAGCCATCGGATTTAATGTGATGCACGACGGTGGTCATGGTAGTTTCAGCAAGAGCAGACTGATTAACCAGATGGCGGCGCTTTCTCTGAGTGTATTAGGCGGAAACAGCTTTATCTGGCATAATAAGCACAACATCATACACCATTCATACACCAATGTTGACGGTGTTGATGATGATATCAATATCCAGCCATTCATGCGCATGAGCAGTAACCAGAAAAGGCTGAAAGTACATAAATACCAGCATGTGTATTTCTGGGGATTGTATGCCAGTTTATATATACTCTGGATTTTTATTCTGGACTATAATAAGTACTTCAGAAAACGTGTAGGAGATGTTCCTTTAAAGAAGATGGTTTTCATGGATCATTTTAACTTCTGGGTTTTTAAAATAATCCATGCATTCATTTTTATTGCACTTCCGATTTATGTGGTGGGTTTTGGTGCCTGGCTGATCGGATTTTTGGTTACCACCATCGTTACAGGCCTGCTGATCAGTATCGTTTTCCAGCTGGCCCACACGGTCGAACACACCACGTTTCCCATGGCGGACATGGATACCAATAAAATTGAAAACGAATGGGC
>DATCAO010000281.1:0-8464 GCA_036512575.1 Puia sp. | reverse complement strand
TTAGACAAGCCCGGCCGTTGTTGATCGTACCCTTTAAAACTAAAACTTAAATATCTTTCCTGCTGAATCTAATGTTGTTTATCTGCTAACCAACTTTTGATTTTCTTTGTTCCTCATCTGTTCTTCAGAAGCAACCAGATGAACCGGAGCCCGTGGCGTCACAGGAAGGCCGAATACCATCGACTTAAATAGTAGTCCATATTTCCTGCAAGCCTGATCTGAAGGCAGGTTTCCTGTTACAGCGCCAAGCCTTACAACCAGGGATGCACAATCACTGTAAAAATTACTCACCATGGCATTTTCAGCAGTAACCGATATGCCCGGATAATTTTTGTTTGTACCGTCGAACCGTTTTCCCTTCAGAAAAGGATCCGTTTCCGAACCCTGAACCGATGAAGTAAAAATGGCGGATTGATTGTCAAGCGTATAGGACTGGGTCTTATAATAGGCCTGAAACTCGTGCAATTGTTTATCGTCTCCATCGATATCCAATCCGGACACAAAGAACTGATTCACGGGCATAAACGATTCCTTGTTCAGATTCGATACAAATGAAATCCTAAATTCCATCCACCAGGTCTGGTGTGCCGGGGCCTGTCCGTCTCCATAACTGATCCCGGGTTGCCAGGCATTGTCGAATCCCGTGCCCCGCTCCTGATCTTCTTCAGGTCCCCTGATGTCCGCGCTGGACAAGGTTACCCCTGAATTACTTCGGCCCAATATGGTCAACAAGGCATCCATTCCCCATCCCACGTCACTGAAAATATAAACAGCTCCATCCTCACCATCCCCAGGGCATCCCTTGCCGGTTTTCAGTGAAGGATTTCTGAAAGAGAGTTCAGGAATTAACGATTGAGCCTGACTGGTAGCGACAATAGAAAATATGCAAAGAACTAAAGTTGTACTTCTGAAATAGCGCAGTTTGAATACCCGGCAAACGATCAGAATCAATGACTTCATAACTTGTTATATCATGGATTATACCGATAACCCATAGTGATTGGAACAAGATCAATTCTTCTGAAGGATTGGAGGTCCTATTGCTAAAAAGTATAAATTAAGAAGGCAGGAAAATTGGAAGGAAGTTTAACAGGAGATTGGTACGGACGGTTACGGGACAAAGATTGCAAGCGTTTTTCAATAATGCAAGCGTTTTACGGAAAATCGGAAAATAATTCCGGGCCATCCCGTTTGAAAATGCCTTATAAAAAAAATCTCCGGCCTGGGCCGGAGATTCCTTCAAAAAAACAAACTATTTGTATTGTGGGATCAGTTCCTTTGCGAGCTGAACGGTTTTACGGATGGCTTCATCGGAAATACCGCCCTTCTTAAATTCCGCCAGAACCTCGGGTAGTTTATTATCCATTTCCATGAGGAAATGCTCTTCAAACGCCTTCACTTTTTTCACAGGCACTTCACGGAGTAAACCCTGTGTCCCGAGATAAATAATAGCTACCTGTTTTTCAACTGCAACGGGCTCATACTGTGGTTGTTTCAGGATTTCCACGTTGCGTGCACCCTTGTCCAATACGAGTTTGGTCGTTGCATCCAGATCACCCCCAAATTTAGAAAATGCTTCCATCTCCCGATATAAAGCCTGGTCCAGTTTTAGGGTACCGGCCACTTTCTTCATGGATTTAATCTGCGCATTTCCACCAACACGACTTACAGAAATACCAACATTGATCGCCGGACGTATTCCCGCATTAAACAGGTTACCTTCTAAAAAAATCTGGCCATCGGTAATAGATATCACGTTCGTTGGGATATATGCTGAAACATCACCCGCCTGGGTTTCAATGATTGGTAATGCAGTCAGTGATCCACCGCCCTTCACTTTGTCTTTCAGTGACTCAGGAAGATCGTTCATATTTTTAGCCACCGCATCATCCCCAATGATCTTTGCAGCACGCTCCAATAAACGGCTATGCAAATAGAAAACATCACCCGGGTATGCCTCGCGTCCGGGGGGACGCCTGAGAAGCAGGGAAACTTCCCGGTAAGCAACTGCCTGCTTGGAGAGATCATCGAAGATGATTAGCGCCGGACGACCGGTATCTCTGAAATATTCTCCGATGGCCGCTCCTGCAAATGGAGCATAGAATTGCAATGGAGCCGGGTCTGAGGCAGAAGCGGCAACAATAACTGTATAAGGCATTGCCCCGCTTTCATTCAAAGTTTGCATGATACCGGCAACAGTAGATGCCTTTTGACCAATGGCTACATAAATACAATACACCGGTTTGCCTGCCTTGTAGAATTCCTTCTGGTTTATGATCGTATCAACAGCAATCGCTGTTTTACCTGTTTGGCGATCGCCAATAATCAATTCGCGTTGTCCCCTGCCTATCGGGATCATGGCATCAATCGCCTTTATTCCCGTCTGTAAAGGCTCTTTAACCGGTTCGCGAAAAATAACGCCCGGTGCTTTACGCTCAATAGGCATTTCATAACCTTCTCCGGTAAGAGGTCCTTTTCCATCAATGGTCTCACCCAGTGTGTTCACTACCCTGCCGAGCATACTTTCATATACTTTGATCGAAGCGATTTTTCCCGTGCGTCGCACTTTAGCGCCCTCTTTAATCTCACCGGAATCACCCATCAGCACGATTCCCACATTATCTTCTTCCAGATTTAAAGCGATGGCGCGAATTCCATTTTCGAATTCCACCAATTCCCCGCTGCCCACGTTGTTCAAACCATATACCCGCGCGATACCGTCTCCCACCTGAAGTACAGTTCCCACTTCCTCCATCTCAGTAGTCAAATTAAAAACGCTGAGCTGCTGGCGGATAATCGCTGATATTTCGTCTGGTTTTATTTCTGCCATATTTTTTTTTTAAAATGGTTCTCTTTTTATTTAGCGGAACCTGTATATGAATTCGTTTGTCAGAAAGCGATTTTTTACTTTAGTCAGGTCATAGGCCACACTGGCATCTATTCTCCGGCCCTTACCCTCCAGTATGAATCCGCCGATGATACTTTCCTGTACTATACATATCAACTCCACTTCTTTCATCTGACCGTCCCGCTTAATCCTGTTGATAATAGCATTTTTCACTTCATCACTTGCAGGAATGGCAGTAGTCAGTGTAACGGTATGTATGCCTTTATATTCCTTGTACTGTTCGATAAATGCTTCGGCGATTTCCGGCAGATAACTTTCCCGGCCTTTTCTGATCAGGAGACGGTTGAATGATTTGGTGAGCTCACCGGTTTTTTCTGAGTCCAACGCTTTGACAACGGCCAGTTTTTGGTCACTCGTTATTACCGGGTTATTCAGAAAATTGACCAATTCCTGGCTATTTTCAAAAATGCTCTTCAAATAGAGAACATCCTTATATACCGTATCCAACTGACCCTGCTCAATGGACAGGTCAATAAGGGATTTTGCATATCTGGTGGCGAGTCTGGGGTTAGGCATAAAAATCCGGAATTTTCAAACTAGTTTAGTTTAACTTCTTCTGCCAGTTGCTTAATATATTTTTCCTGCTCGGGTCTGTTTTGTAATTCGCGACGCAGAATCTTTTCTGAAATGCCTACGACCATTATACCGATTTCATTCTTAACGTCTATGAGAGCGGCCATTTTCTGGCGCTCTATCGCTTCCTGTGCATCAGTAATGATTTTTTCAGCTGCGGTTTTAGCCTGCTCCCTGGCCTCATTAATAATTTTGTCTTTAATGTCGCGTGCTTCTTTCAATATGGTTGCCCTTTCTTCCCGCGCTTGTGCGAGCAGGGCCTCGTTCTCGCTCTTCAACTGGGCCATTTCAGCCCGGACACGTTCTGCTGTAGCCAGGGAATCCGCAATACCGGATTCTCGATCCTTCAATCCTTTAACAATTGCAGGCCACGCGTATTTGCCGAGAATCCAAAACACAACAAGAAAGGCCACCAGGGTCCAAATCAATAACCCGAATTCGGGAAGCAGTAATTTCATGACGGTAAATATTTAAAATCTCCGAAAGCGTACTCGTTAAATAAACCGCATCCTCCGCCCTTTGCTTTGGATGCAGTTTTACACTTTACAATGATTATAAAACCATTGCCAAAAAGCCTACAATGATCGCAAACAGTGCAGCACCTTCTACAAGGGCCGCTGTCAGGATCATGTTTGCCCTAATGTCGTTGGAAGCTTCCGGCTGACGGGCAATGGCTTCAACAGCACCCTTACCGATCTGGCCGATACCAATACCTGCTCCTACCGCCGCAAGTCCGGCGCCTACGGCACCACCTGCATTTCCAAGCGGTGTGCTGAGCATAATAGTCAATAATTCCATAATCTTGGCTTTATATTTAGTGAAAAAAAACATTTATGCAAGCATAGAATCCTCATGCTTTTCCTGATGCTGATGCTGTTTACCTTCAATCGCCTGACCTACAAATACTGCTGTCAGCATGGTGAATATGAACGCCTGTAAAAAAGCAACCAGCACTTCAATCAGGTAGATAAATACGGTGAATGCGATCGAAAATGGCGCTGTTCCCCATCCCGCAAATTTGTTCATATTGCCAAAAATAAATATCAGCGAGATCAGACAGATGATGATGATATGACCCGCTACCATATTGGCGAACAAACGTATGATCAGGGCGAAGGGTTTAATAAAAACGCTGATAAACTCGACCGGTACCAGGATGAACTTTACACCCAGTGGCACGCCGGGTGGATTAAAAATATGTCCCCAGTAATGCTTGTCGGTACTAAGCAGAATCACTACAAAAGCTATAATGCCCAACACGGCAGTAAACGCAATATTACCCGTAACATTAGCCGAGCCCGGGATCAAACCAATGATATTATTAATGAGGATAAAGAAAAAAATGGTGAGCAGGAAAGGGAGATACTTTTCATATCTGGTGCCCAGGTTTGGCTTCGCCACCTCATCCCTTACAAATGTGATTACGGGCTCCAGCAGGCTCTGGGATCCTTTAGGTGCAGATTTAACTCCCTGACCGGATCTATAACTTTTCGCGATAGACAGCATAACCCAGATGAATAAGCCCAGAGAAATAAACATCTGAACAACATTGCGCGTAAGTGAAATATCGTAAATTCTCACTGCAGGATCGATTTTACCCACCTCGTTGATCGCAACAATATCCTGCGCGTTATATTTGGTCGGGTCCAGTTTCAAATCCCTGATTTTTTCGTCAGTTAACAACATGTAGTTGCGGTAGTTTTCCTCGCCGTGATGAAACCGGGAAGACATGAACGATTCCAAACCTCTTTGTTTTGAATAGAGAATCACTGGCAGAGGTATCGAAACAGGATGTTTGGCCCCGTTCTCGCCAATGAAATCAATGATATGAAAATCATGGCTGTTCAGCACATGCCCGAAGATGATTTCCTTGGCATCAAAGGTCTTTTTTCCGTCTTTTTGGGCGCTGTCTTCCTGGGCAACAGCGGGGGTAAAAAAGAACAGCAATAAAACGCTGAAACCCGCTACCAATAAAGATTTGAACCTTCCTGAGAACATGCGGTATTTAATTTTGCCGCAAAGATAAGGGTCGGGGTGTAATTTTCAAGGGATTTTTGAGCTCTGCAGCAAGCACCGGGTGAAGAAGATTTGCCTGAGACAGAACCCTGTACCATTCACTTTTTTCATATACCCTGAAGAACGTGAGATAAGAAGATTGCCTGCATGCCAGTATACGCATTAAGCGTTAAGCATTGAGCGTTAGGCGTTAAGCGTTTTATCAAATTGCATCTGGTGCAGTTTATAATAAAATCCTTCTTTGGCCATCAGCTGATCGTGTGTACCGATTTCCCTTATTTCCCCTTTGTCAAGTACCAGGATCTTACTGGCTTTACGGATGGTCGACAGCCGATGGGCAATCACTATGGAGGTCCGGTCGGCAATGAGCTTAGCAATGGCCTCCTGTATTAATCTTTCCGATTCCGTATCCACAGAAGAAGTCGCTTCATCCAAAATCAAAATCGAGGGATCAAAAAGCAGGGCCCGGATAAAAGACAGGAGCTGCCGCTGCCCCAGCGAAAGGGTATTCCCCCTTTCCATCACATCATAATCATAACCTCCCGGCAAGCGCAGGATAAATTCGTGCATACCGATGAGCTTAGCGGCATGAATCACACGTTCAAGAGGAATTTCTTTATTCCGTAGCGTAATATTGTCGAGAACGGAACCCGAAAACAGGAATACATCCTGCAAAACCACCCCAATATTTGCCCGTAATGCATCCAGACTGTATGTTTCAATGGGCCGGTCATCGATCAGTATGGTTCCTTTCTGGATGGCATAAAGTCTGTTCAGGATACTGATAATAGAAGTTTTGCCACTGCCCGTATGACCTACAATGGCCATGGTTTCCCCGGGTTCTATCAGGAAAGAAATATTTTTCAAAACATAACGTTCATCCACATACGCGAAATAAACCTGGTCGAAACATATCTTACCCCGCAGTTTCAGAGGAGCATAACTGCCATCATCCTTCATCATATCCGGATTATCCAACACCCTGAAAACGCGCTCGCTGGCCACCATACCCATCTGCAGTGTGTTGAACTTGTCTGCGATCAGCCGCAGCGGCCTGAACAGCAAATTGAGATATAAAAAGAATGCGATAATCTCACCGGTCAGTGAGACTGCCTGTTTCTCAGGCAGATGAAGAACGAGGCTGGCACCCCACCATACGAGCAACCCGGTAGAAAAAGCAAGCACAATTTCTACAATTGGGAAAAATACAGAATAAGCAAAGATCGCTTTGATATTAGCGTTCCGGTGTTCACGGTTGATTTTTTTAAAATTTTTATACTCTTTGTCTTCCGCAGCAAAAGCCTGCACGATTTGCATTCCGGTAATATGCTCCTGCACAAAAGCATTCAGGGCGGCCACAGCGTTGCGTACCCTGATAAATGATTTATTAACGGATTCCTTGAAGAAATAAGTAGCAATAATCAGAATAGGAAAAGGAATCAGACAGATCAGCGTGAGCTGCCAGCTGGACAAAAACATGAAAATCAAAATCGAGATGATCGATAACAGGTCTGAAACAATCGGGATCAGCCCTTCTGAAAAAATATCATTGATCGCTTCGATGTCGTTTATCGTTCGGGTGGTCAGCGTACCGATAGGTGTTTTATCGTATTGGGAAAGATTAAGCGACAAGACCCTCTTATATACTGCGATCCTGAGATCCTTAACAACAGTTTGTCCCAGCCAGGAGGTAATAAATGAAAAATAAAAACGCAACACGGTTTCCAGCAGCAGGATCCCAATCTGCAGAATCGTCACGTAAATGAGCATGTGGATCATGAGGTCCCTTACGCCCGCGTCTGCATTGAGGCCGCCCCTGATATATGTATTTACAGTATACTGGATAAGAAATGGCCGTAATGGTGAAATCACAGCCAGCATAATGGACAAGCTGATCGATCCATAGAACCATTTTTTGTAAGGCGAAGTGTATTGGAGGACCCTGCTCAGCTGACTGAAATCGAAAATCTTTTTCCTTGGACTGGATGAAGACATTTTTACTTTTTACTTTTTATTCTTCTTCGCCCATCGCATTGCGGTAGGCTTTGATGAATATCACGCCCAGGTTTTTATATGGTGGTATGTAGTCGTCAAATCGCTCACGCGCTACGGGATCCTTGCGAAATCTTTCGGTCAGCCCCTTCCAAATGGGCAACCAGTCGATATTGTTTCCCTCCAGAAGGTCGGCGTTGATGGCCTGCAGAATCGGTTCGTTCACCGATTTGGTTCCAACCTGCTTGGATGAAATAATATGGGCGTCGGGGCTGATACTCAGCACTTCACTCAGATTATTATACCCTCCGCAGGAACCCAGAATCACAATTTTGGCTGAAGGCTGGATTTGTTTCAGGGTATACCGCACATGATAACTATGTCCGCGATGAATATATATGGATGGCTGGAGTTTGTTGTCGAACAGATAATCATCCAGGTGGTGTTGGGCCTTATCGTCGGGATCGTCTTCACCGTACAGGGGCCGGTTGGCAAAAATCCAGACCGGTTTCCCTTTGAGAGATTGTATCATGATCCATTCCTTGGTCGGATTCACGGTAACCTTCCATTCAGGTTTTCTTAGAAACAGTCCCAGAAAATCCTGGTAGGAATGTTGCCCGTCCTTGTCTTCATCCCCATAGAAAAAAACCTGCTGGATTACGCGTCCGCTGTCATCTTTGAGAGAATCGTAATTCACCGAATACACAGGCGGAATACCCAGCCTGGCCGACAGGTCAGCCGGATTGGTGGAATCGGCTGATTCAAAAAGAGCTTCCATGAGGTGGTAGATTACCGTTCCGCGTTTGTCGCTGTTTAGCAAATTCCTTTTGTAATTCCATTTCACCTCATTGAGTACAAAAGAAGCCAGGGGTGGATTTTTGTCGAATATGCTGCTATAGGAATCCGCTACATCCACAGCGTCTTCTTCATTGGCCCTTTCCAAACCGATTATAAAAGCTTTCATAATGGTGGCGG
>DATCAO010000280.1:0-4910 GCA_036512575.1 Puia sp. | reverse complement strand
ATCGATTACCAGAATATTATTTACTACTCCGCGCCCAAACAAAAAATTAATCCTAAAAACCTGGATGAGATCGATCCGGAATTGATCCGGACTTTTGAAAAACTGGGTATTTCTCTCGAAGAACAAAAAAGATTAACCGGCGTGGCGGTAGACGCTGTAATAGACAGTGTTTCCATAGGCACTTCATTTAAAGGTCAGCTGGCAGAACTCGGTATCATTTTTTGTTCCATGAGCGAAGCGATCCAGGAACATCCTGAACTCATCCGGGAACACCTGGGTTCGGTTGTACCCATCACCGATAACTATTTTTCTGCGCTCAATGCGGCCGTATTCAGCGACGGATCATTTTGTTATATTCCCAAAGGCGTTCGCTGCCCAATGGAACTTTCTACCTACTTCCGCATTAATGCAGGCAATACCGGGCAGTTTGAAAGAACACTGATCGTTGCCGAAGCCGGAAGTTATGTGAGTTACCTGGAAGGATGTACTGCTCCTATGCGCGACGAAAATCAGCTCCACGCAGCTGTAGTGGAACTGATCGCTCTGGAGCAAGCTGAAATAAAATATTCTACGGTGCAGAACTGGTATCCGGGAAATAAGCAGGGCGTGGGCGGCGTCTATAATTTCGTTACGAAAAGAGGTATCTGCAAAGGCAATCATTCGAAAATATCCTGGACCCAGGTAGAAACCGGATCGGCTATTACCTGGAAATACCCGAGCGTGATTTTAAAAGGAGATTATTCCACGGGAGAATTTTATTCGGTTGCAGTAACCAACAACTATCAACAGGCCGATACCGGAACCAAGATGATGCACCTGGGAAAAAATACCCGCAGCCGCATCGTTTCGAAAGGAATATCCGCGGGTTTCAGTAACAACAGTTACCGGGGTCTCGTGCACGTTAGTAAAAATGCATCAAAGGCCAGGAATTTTTCACAGTGTGATTCATTGCTGCTCGGGGATAAATGCGGGGCCCATACATTTCCTTATATAGAAGTGAAAAATAATTCTGCGGTCGTAGAGCATGAAGCAACCACTTCTAAAATCGGGGAAGACCAGATTTTTTATTGCAACCAGCGGGGAATCGATACAGAAACCGCCGTGGCACTGATCATCAACGGGTTTGCCAAAGAAGTGATGAACCAGCTTCCCATGGAATTTGCGGTTGAAGCACAGAAGCTGCTGGCTATTAGTTTGGAAGGAAGTGTTGGCTGACGCCAAAGTATGAGAATATGAGAGTGTGGGAGTATGGGAGTATGGGAGTATGGGAATGGGATTTCGATCAGCGATCCACGATAAACGATCCACGAATAAGACAGAGTAACAAAAATTATAAAGTAGAAATATGTTGACGATTCGGAATTTACATGCGGGTATTGAAGGGAAAAAAATCCTGAATGGCATTAACCTGGATATTAAAGCAGGAGAAGTACACGCCATTATGGGACCCAACGGATCAGGAAAGAGTACCCTGGCTGCTGTACTTGCCGGCAGAAGTGATTATGAAGTACTCCAGGGAACAGTTGAATTTCTTGGAAGGGATTTACTCGATATGTCCCCTGAAAAAAGGGCAGCCGAAGGCCTCTTCCTCGCATTTCAATACCCGGTGGAAATACCCGGATTGAATACGGTGAATTTTGTGAAGACCGCTGTGAATGAAATCCGGAAATACCGGGGAGAACATCCCATGGATGCCGTTGCCTTTCTCAAAAAGATGAAAGAAAAAATGGCCCTTGTAAACATAGAACAGACATTATTGAGCCGCTCATTGAATGAAGGATTTTCCGGGGGCGAAAAGAAACGGAACGAAGTATTTCAGATGGCCATGCTGGAACCCAGGCTGGCGATCCTGGATGAAACAGATTCCGGACTGGATATCGACGCCATCCGAACCGTTTCCAACGGTGTAAACAAATTGCGCAATAAAGACAATGCCATCCTGGTCGTCACGCACTACCAGCGCCTGCTCGATTATATCGTGCCGGATTTTGTGCACGTGTTGTATAATGGCAGGATAGTAAAATCCGGTCCTAAGGAACTGGCCCTGGAACTCGAAGAAAGAGGATATGATTTTATAAAAAACGAAAACACGGTCGAAGCCGCCTAATGGCAGTGCATAATCTTTCATCATGAACACCATCGCTTATTTTAAGGAAAGATTCGATCAGATTCAACCCCATGACGATCATGGCAGTCTCGATACCCTGAGGGAACATGCTTTTAAAACGTTTTCCCAAATGGGTATACCCGGCTCGAAACATGAGGAATGGAAGTACACCCGTATAGCAGGATTGTTTAACAGGGAATTTCAAATGCCGGCCGGTCCCCTCACCGGATCCATTACGATGGATGACCTGAATGAGTTGCGGTTGCCGGGTCACCAGCAGGCCAACGAACTGGTATTTGTGAATGGATTTTATTCATTCTCCCTTTCCCGGATCCAGTCTGAGGGCCTGAAGGTTTTGGCGCTTGAAGAAGCAGCCAAGAATGAATACCGGGAAAACGTTTCCCAATGGCTTGGCGACAGCAGCCAGTATCAGAAAGACGGGATTCACGCATTGAACACGGCGTTTGTTCATGGGGCAGTATACATTCATATTTCCCGCGGAAAACACATTGAACACCCCCTGTATATTTATCATATCACCGACGCACGTACGGTAAATATTTTGTCGCAGCCCCGCAGCCTGATGCTCCTAAGTGAAGGAGCCCAGGTTCAGGTCATTGAGAATTATACCACCCTGGGTGTAAATGAAAGTTTTACCAACCAGGTGATGGAAATCATCACAGAAACAGATACCCGCCTGGAATATTATAAAATTCAGAACGACGGGCCAAACACCAACCAGGTCAGCAGCACCCATATACGGCAGACCGGTAAGAGTTTTTCCCATGCCGTCACCATTTCACTGAACGGAGGTCTTGTACGTAATAACCTCAACGTGGTGCTGGATGCGAAATATTGTGAAGCCCATTTATACGGTCTGTATTTTCAATCGGGTAACAGCCATATCGACAACCACACGATCGTGGACAATATCAAACCCAACTGCCTGAGTAATGAATTGTATAAAGGGATCCTGAACGACCACTCGACCAGTGTTTTCAATGGGAAGATATTCGTTCGCCAGCCAGCCCAGAAAACGAATGCCTACCAGAGTAATAAGAACATCCTGCTGTCAGATACATGTAGTGTGAATACAAAACCCCAGTTGGAAATTTTCGCCGATGATGTGAAATGCACGCATGGCTGTACTGTGGGAAGGCTCAATGAAGAAGGTTTGTTTTATTTGCAATCCAGGGGTATTTCAGAAAAAACAGCCCGCAATCTTTTACTCAGCGCCTATGCTGCTGATATTCTGGAACAGATTAAACCCGAACCGCTTCGGGCTTATGTCGAGAAATTAATTAACCATCGCCTGGAAAAAGATTTGTCATGAATGTTTCACTCACCATACCCAAACCGTTGGATATTGCTGCCATACGACAGGAATTTCCAATATTAAAAAGGGAGGTGAAGGGCAGGCCACTGATCTACCTGGACAATGCCGCGACCAGCCAGAAACCCCGGCAGGTGATCGAAGCGCTCGTTCATTATTATTCAAATCAAAATGCCAATATCCATCGCGGCATTCACAGCCTGGCCGAGGAAGCCACTGCTGCCTATGAACTCTCCCGCGACACAGTTCAATCTTTTATAGGCGCCCGTTCAAGGGAAGAAATCATATTCACGAAAGGAACGACGGAAAGTATAAACCTCGTGGCTTATGCCTGGGGAAGAAAAAATATAACGGCTGGTGATGAAATCATCATCAGCACCATGGAACACCATTCCAATATCGTTCCCTGGCAGTTGTTATGTGAAGAAAAAAACGCCTCGCTGAAAATTATTCCGGTCAGCGACGCAGGAGAATTACTGATGGATGAATATGAGAAAATGCTGGGACCAAAAACCCGGCTGGTTTCCATTGTTCATGTATCCAATGCACTGGGCACGGTAAATCCGGTAAAGAAAATAACGGCGCTCGCCCATGCGGCCGGCGCCCTGGTGATGGTCGACGGCGCACAATCTGCCGTGCACCTGGACATTGATGTTCAGGATATGGATTGTGATTTTTTTGCATTCTCTGCCCATAAACTCTACGGACCAACAGGCGTGGGCGTTTTATACGGGCGCAAAGAAATATTGGAATCCATGCCACCCTTCCAGGGTGGTGGAGAGATGATCAGGGAAGTCCACTTTGAGAAAACGACCTTTAACGACCTGCCTTATAAATTCGAAGCAGGCACACCCAATATCGGGGACGTGATCGCGTTCAGGTCCGCCTTAGAATTTATCAGGTCAACAGGAAAAGAAAAAATTCGCAGGCACGAACAGAACCTCCTGGAATATGCACAGCAGGAACTTTCAAAAATACCGGGACTTACCATTATCGGGCATGCAAAAGAAAAAGTGAGTGTGGTTTCCTTTATACTTGCCGGAACCCACCCGCAGGACATCGGGATCCTGCTCGACAATCGTGGTATTGCGGTCAGGACCGGACACCATTGTGCGCAGCCGTTGATGGACAGGTTCTGTATACCAGGCACAGCCAGGGCTTCATTCGCGGTTTACAATACGCTGCATGAAATTGACGAGCTGGTGAAGGGTTTGCAAAGGGCAGTAAAAATTTTGGCTTAACATGAATCCGGACCTGAGCATAGCGGAAACAGAAAAAGAAATCATCGAAGAGTTTGCACTTTTTGATTCCTGGGATGATAAATATGAATACATCATTGACTTGGGAAAAAAACTCCCGGTGCTGGACCCGAAATATAAGAAGGATGAAAACAGGGTAAGGGGTTGCCAGTCTTCGGTATGGCTGGTAGCAGATTATGAAAAGGGTAAACTGTACTATTATGCTGACAGC
>DATCAO010000279.1:0-9917 GCA_036512575.1 Puia sp. | reverse complement strand
CTTGATGATTACGGGTTTGTTTAACCACTCACCCAGTCTCACCGCCACAATGGCCGACCATTCCATAGTATGGGCATGAATGATATCAAAATCTTTCCGTCTTCGCCATATAAAAAACAGTGAATGAAAAAAAAAGATGTTATAAAATATAATGGAAGGCAATCCCACCTTTTTCGTCAACTGGTTGGTGATCTCATGTTCGTCATCATATTCTACACGGTCAATTTTCCATGTTTGATTTCTCTTGTAAGACGATAAAAAACTAAAAAACCTGTTCATCAAGGAACTCATCCGGTAAACTGTCATTCCCTTGATAGCCGTCTCTCCTTTTATGTTTCCCTTACCAGGCATGACAAAGCGAACCTCTACTTCCTTTTCAGTGAGGGCTTCTCCCAGTTTCAATGCCTGCAATTCAGCTCCTCCTGCGGGCAATGGGGGCAAGGCGGGCACCAGCATGATTACCCTTATTAATCTATTTTTTTCTGAGCTCACCATATAACTCGCTTAGCGTTACTGATTGAAAGTGCTCCCCTTTGCAAAAGGAAAAAAAATCTTCCAGTTGTTTAAGGTAACCCCTGCACTGTTTTTCAGTCTGGCAGTAAGGGCTTAATCCGGGTAATACTTCCACATTATGAAACATCATGTTCAATATCAGGTTCGGCCGATCATGGTATGTTTTCATAAATTGTTTTGCAATGCCGATCAATTCCTTTGTTGTTGAATAGAACGGGCGTAACCAAATCATTCTATTTTGCCTCATGGGTCGATACAGTCCGGCTCCTGAAACGAGCAGTTCCTTTAAAAGGCTCCTCTTTTTTGACATAATAGTAACAGGCACCTGGAGTAAACCGTCCGGGTTGCCTAATGCGGTGATATTTTCCGGATTCATGAAATAAGGTTGTTCCGGCGCATTTCTAAAATCAACGGGTTTCTCCCTGCTGGGATCGTCCCAAAGCATATGCGGCGTTACGCTGGTATCAACGAAATAGCCCAAATCCTGCAAACTCTTCATGGTATTGAGTCCGGCGCTGTATCGTCCTGCACGGAAAGAGGTTGGCCTGCGGCCAAATCCTTTTGTAAATAATTCAGTAATGTTTTTTATTTTTTCGAATTCGATTTCCGGTGGATAAAAACAACAATTTCCTTCTGCCTTTTTCCCTCCGTAAGACGAAAAACGTTTATCGGGATTTATGAATTCCGGATGAAGATGGGTACCCAATTCATATTTGCCGGGTAATTGCCTGAATGTTTGTAAACAACTTTCATCCTCGAGTACTACATTATTGATAAGGTAAGAAGGCGCAACCTGACGGGCATCAAACAATGGCTGTAGTTTTTGTGCTATACCAATATGTACTCCGGAAAAGCTCACCGGATCAGCATAATGCCAGCTGGGCGTGCAATCGGGCTCCACATCAACGGAAATGACCAGGTATTTTTTCATGTTGGCTTTAGTACGGATATTTTCATGAATTTCCTGTTCCAGAGAACCAGGTTTAACAAATACCATACGGTTACGCAAAATCTTTTTTCACCCGCATAATATCGGGTTACCATGGGCAGATAGATGTGATCGTCAAGACCCAGCATTAAAAGATTTTCTTTTGTAATCAAAGAAAGTACCATATCCTTCCATTGCAGCCGCAACCATTTGTCGAGCGGGAAGTTAAAGCCTTTTTTCGGGCGTTGAATATCATAGTGGGGTGCAAGCCGCATTAGCAATTTCTTAAGCATGGCTTTATTCCTGAACTGACCATGCGATTTATCATGAAGTGACGAAGAAAGTGCATAATCCACAACCACATTGTCGAGATATGGAACCCGCACTTCCAGACTCGCGGCCATACTGGCGCGATCAACCTTATAGAGCATGGCGTCTGCCAGATAGGTCTTAATATCCATCAAGGCAGTAAGATCATCTCTGTCTTTAATGCCATTGATATTTTGCATCGCCCAGATATCCAGTTCCCATGGAGGTTGTTTAACGAGGTGTTTCAATGCTGGGGAAAGAAAAAGTGTAAAATGACGATGAAGCGGATTCCGTTCAAGTTCCAAAGCTGCTTTTGCTTTCAAATACCTCCCGGGCAAAAACGGTTCTATTAATCTGGCCTGAGTTCCCGGAATCCGTATTCTCTTTTTCAGGTTGAGTGAAGGATTCTGCCATCTATTATATCGCTCATAGCCCCAAAATAATTCGTCGGCCCCGTCACCTGACAACGCCACCGTTACATGTTCTTTGGCTTTGGAGGATATAACCCAATTTAACAGCGAAGCGGGATCTCCGAAAGGTTCATCAAAATATTCATACATTTCAATAAGCCGGACCCCGATTAATTCCGGATTGATTTCCAAAATATGGCTTTTGAGCCGGGGATTCTTTAAACCTCTGATAAATTGCCGGGCCTCCCCGCTTTCATCTGATGAGGTAGATTCTGTGAAAGCAACTGTAAAAAAATTGAAATCCTGGTCTCCCGAGAAATGCTTACTAACCAGCGCCGCTAACAGTGACGAATCAACGCCGGAACTCAAAAACAATCCCAACGGCACATCTGCAATCAGCTGCCTTGACAAACTGTCAACCAAAAGATTTTCAAGGGACAATGGAGCTGGCTCCGCCCGTCTTTCCAGAACTTCGGTAAAAGCATCCCAGTACGCATGGCTAACCAGTAATATTCTATTCTCCAGTTTTTCCCAGCTGGATTCTATAAAATGACCAGGCGGTAGTTTGAAAACTCCTTTGAAGATTGTGAATGGTGTTGGTATATACTGAGTCCATAAAAAATGATCAATGGCTCTATTCTCAATAACCGGTAGTTCGTCGGAAAGTCTGATTACAGAATTTACATCTGAACCAAATATCAGACTGCTGCCCAGCTGCCTGTAACAAAGAGGTTTAATCCCCATCCTGTCTCTGGCAAGCAAAAAGGATTTATTCTGACGGTCCATCCAGAAGATCGAAAACATTCCGTTTAGTCGCCTTAGGGCGCCTCTGCCCCATTTTTTAAGCGCAAAGAAAAGCACTTCTGTATCTGAGGTGGTTCTAAAAACATACCCTTCCTTTTGAAGCAGTCCTTTTAATTCCTGGTAGTTGTAGATTTCCCCGTTAAAGAGCAGCGTATAACGATCATCCTCAAATGGCTGGTCTGATCTGACATCAAGATCCATGATAGCGAGTCGGTTAAAAAACACCGCATTGATTCCCTGATCTTGTGACTGAAGCCTTTCATCATATAAGTTTACCATATGACTGTCAGGTCCCCTGAAAGCAACTTTAGCAGCTATTTCAGAAACCTGATTCCTGCTGACGGGAAATGAATTATTTATTAATCCTGCGAAGCCACACATGTTAAACTGGAAATTTATCTCCCCCTGGTAACTATTTTCTTAATTTTTTTTAGTGCCTGAAAAGTGTTGGACAATAAGGGTTTGAATATGAAATACATTTTTTTTGGATAAAATATGAATTCCCCGCCAAACCCTTTTTTAAACCTGTTTATAAAAAAAATCTGATCCGATTCTTTGACAAAATGATTGTATCCCCATAAGTCAAAATGTTCGAAACCGGCGGACTTGCTCATTTTGATGGCTTCCCAGATGGCCAGATGCAGAATAGGCATATGCCGGTAAGCCAGATCTGAAGCTCCCTTGAAATACCTGGACGACCGGCCCTGGAATACAATAATTACACCTCCCAGGATATTTCCGGATTCATCCTTAACGAGCAAAACTTTCCCTTTATTCTCCTCTTTTAAATATTCATATGCCGTTTTAAGAAATCTGCCGTTGTCCCCATCATGCATTCCCAGGCCACGCTCCCGGTTCATTTTAGAAAAGATATTACAAAAAATATTGAATTCTTCAGGAGACTCACATTCAAAAACCCGGATATTATTTTTAAAAGCTTTCTTAATATCACTTTTATGTCCTTTGGAAAACCCTTTGAATAATTCCTCTTCAGGTGCCTGCAAATGAACGATGAGAGATGACCAGTTATTCTTGTCAAAACGATATGCTGTCTTAAGTTTTTTGTTCAGCATATATTCTAAATAATCAGTCGCTGCTCCGGTTTGAACTGCCAGTTGAACGGTACAAATCATATAACCGCCGGATCTATAATAATCATGAATGGCCTGAATGGAAGCAATCAACTGTTCCGGATCTGTAAATATTGGGCCGAACCGAATATCAGCCGACTTGAAAATGGCTTTGCGGCTTTCAGCAATGATGGCAGTACAAACTATTTGATTTTCAACAGATGCCGTGAAATAACAATAAAAAACAGGAGCTGATTCAATACGTGGCCATTCAGGATCTTGTTCTATCGGTTGCAGAGGTAACCCATCCATCAGCGTTTTCCAGCCAGACCTCTTTCCAGATTCTAAATTGTATGAAAAATCAAATTGCATTTTTTACTGAAAATTACAAGCGGCCCAGAAATAATGATTTCAATAACCCTTTAAAAAATGTGAAGTTGAAAAATACCCCCGGGAAATTTGTAAGGAGATAGCGTAAATAGGCTCTGACCGGTCTTTTCAACCGAATGAGCATATGGAAGTGATGAATAAGATGTTTGTCAATCATCATTTTCCGCCAACCATTCAATAGATCGTAAGATATATACATACCTTCTTTTGCAAACACATAAGGTCCTTCTATTGACAAAAGATTCTTGTCTAACACCTCTATAGACAGCTTCTTGCTTTGGTTATTGTCGTGTTGCATCCAGACACCTATTACCTTTTTTACAAGGATCACATCTCCCATAAGGGCCAATCTCAGAAAGGATTCGATGTCCGAAGACAATATATCAAACCTGTAAAAATGCAAAGCCAAAGCCTTTGCCCGGTTATAGAGTGTTCCGAGGTGGGAAAAATGTGAAAAATTAAGAAAGTACGACCTTCCTTCCAATATGCATACAGATTCGTTTATATCGGGCAGGTCCTGTTGAACCACAGATTGATCGGCATTTCTTATTTCATGTCCCCCCTGAACAAAAACAATATTCTTATCCTGATTCGCAAGAATAAGTTGAATAAAATGGGTTATAAATGAAAAGTCAGTAAAATAATCATCCGCATCCAGGTTTATTACCCAATCACCTTTCGCATAGCTTTCCAGTGCTCGTCTATAATTGCCTACCCTACCCAGGTTTTTTGAATTTCTAAAATAATTTAATCTAACGTCCGCAACATATTTCTTAGTCACCTCTTCACTTCCATCAGCTGAACAGTCATCTGAAACCACCACTTCAAGATTAGGATAATCTTGTAACAATGCACTTTCGATGGCAGTTCCCAAAACATCCGCCTGGTTAAAAGCTGGAATCATAATGGTTACTGAAGGGTTACTGTTCATTTTTTTTCCAATTCAAAATAAAGTTCATAAGCCGGAATCCAATAACATAAAAGTTCTTCATAAAATTCCTTCATATACCGGTTGGAATTAAATATCTTCTGCCATATCATTTTGATTCGGTGCCTGAAAAAAAACTTAGACTGAAAACGCAGTTCTACTTTTAATATCTGGAAATCAAGATCATTATAAAAAGTGGGAACCTTTCTTTTAAAATATTGCGATTTAGAAAAATATGAAAATGTGTATAAACCAAAAGTGGTTTTATGTGTCGGGTCACTATAGAAATAAGGATTTGCAAAATAGGGAACCCTGCCTATGTTTTTCCCCCCTTTCTTCAGCACCCTGTATATTTCCCGCATCAATACATTAACATCTTTCACATGTTCAAGAAAATGAAATGAGTAAATTTCATCAATGGATTCATCTTCCAGGAATGGAAATCCCTCGTCCATATTGCACACTATATCTACGCCCTCCATATCGAGCATATCTACCGTTATAGCTACCGCTATTTGTTTGGCGGGACCGCTTCCCAGTTCCAAAACCACTTTATCTTTTGTTTTAAAAGTGGGAATGAGATTATGTTTATCTAAAAATGTGAAAGGCATATAAGTTATTATTGCTGAAATTACAACTTTCGTCCAGTTATCCTGCTTCGCATATTATTCAGGAATTGGTTAAAATCGCCATTTAAATGAAAAAAATGATTGATACTGAGCAAGAGGACTGCATATACAAAACTGCCAGTGGCCAGGATCATAAATGCACTTCGGTGAGCGGTTAGTACACCCATTACTTTCAATGAAAAAACGAGCAAAAGATTAATCCCCAATATAATTCCGAGGTATCTTAATATAAGTTCATACCGGATAAATGGGAAAAAAAGTTTGCAGAAAATATAAACCACCAGTACATTAATGATGTTTACAGAAAAGAGCGCGATAGGATATCCTGTATAACCGAACCACTTCAGGAACACATAAACCAGGCCGATCAGCAATAGGTTGCTCATGATCTGGTACCCTATGGAAACTTTGATCAACTGGGCCGCGACATAGAGATTCCCGGCTATGGAAATGACCGCCGTAAAGGGTAACGACAATCCGAGGTAACGGAGAAAATCCGATGAGAGCTTAACCGAATTTTCATCAAAAGAACCTCTTTTAAAAAGTACCGCCAGGATTTCATCTGCATATAAATATAAAATACCGCTGATGGGAATGAGGATAAATAATAAAAACCTGATGGTAGATTGAAATATATCATTTACTTTCCTGAATTCACCAGCCACATACAATTCACTCATTTTAATTCTGGAAACATTCGCGAACTGGTTCGTAAGAAATGATGTGGGTTGTACGGAAATCTGCTGGGCGTAATTCAGGGCTGCAATGATACCAATATTCGCTCCACTTAAAAAATACAATGGCGCATAACCTCCCAAACTGGTTACAAAATTGCCCAACTGCGCATAAACAATATTACCCCGGATCTTTTTCCCCAGGTTTATCCACTTAAATCTGAAGTGCCAGTGAATATACTTCTTAAGCAAAAAAAACAGGAATACAATATTCACTGAATAGGAGATCAGCAATCCCAGGGTAATGCTCCGAACATTAAGTGATTTATGAAAAAGAATGATAAATAACAGGGAAAAAAGAGAATTGATTATTGCAGCAACCATCGGTACGGTAAAAAACCGGTAGGAAGATAAAATATCCGTAAGCATCGTGGTCAGGGTTATCAGCAAAATCAACGGAACTGACATATATAAAATCGCAGATTCTTTTTCAAGAACAGCCGGATTGTATTTAGAAATAGCAACAAAAGCATTAACCGGGTTGATAAAAAACAGCAAGCAAAGCAGGATGGTTATACCGAGGTAAGAATAAATAAAAAAATTAAAAAAGTGAATTACATTTCCAGGATGTTCATGTTTTCTTATCCGCATGGACTCAGGAATGAGCACCGATGAATTTAAAGTCGTGATAAACGTCACGATCAGGAGTACCGTATTGTAAGTGTAGAAATACAGATCCACTTTAAGTTGTGTGCCAAAATAATAAGCAATCGCCAGGCTATTAATAAAGACGAATACTTTGTTGATGATGTTAAAAAAGGTAGATAAAACAATTCCTTTCCGGTATGATTCAACTTTAAGCAACAAAAAGGGTTTTAGTTAGCTGGTTTACAGTGGCCATGGGTGATCCTGAATGCATCTTAAAAATGCGCAAATGTAACAAAACAATGCCATAAGATATTAACTAATCGATTGCGTGATCCGAATCAGCATTTACACTAAGATGAAGGAGGCCCGGGCTGTCTGCCCACGGCATTATATACAATCTTGTCACTAACTTTGAGTATTCAGGTTAAAACCAGAACTTTCTTAATCCCCATATGTTTTTAAGTTCAATATGAAATTACTTCTCCATTATCTCAAACCTCATAAATGGCTGGTGATCCTTACCTTGTTCCTGGCCGCACTGAATACCGGTTTTTCTTTGGTGGATCCCATTGTTTTCGGGAAAATCGTCAATCTCGCCAACGAATATCTGCAGGCACTTAAACTGCACCAGGCTTTTTCAGCCAGTCGTTACTTTACGGCATTTTCCTGGACCCATCCGGGAGTGATCAACCTGCTTTTGCTCTCCGTTGGCGTAGCCATGATGAGCCGCATAGCCAAAAATTTTCAGGATTATTTTATGAATGTGGTGGTTCAGAAATTCGGGGCTAAAGTATTTACCGATGGTCTGCAACACGCCATGAAACTTCCCTATGAGGACTTTGAAGATCAGCGCAGCGGTGAGACGTTAGGAGTATTGCAAAAAGTAAGGATGGACACAGAAAAATTCATCAACTACTTTATTAATGTTCTTTTTGGTGTAATCATCGGCGTCATTTTTGTTTTTGTTTATGCCGCCATCTGGGTACACTGGAGTATTCCGCTGGTATACCTGACCGGGATCCTGCTGCTTACCTGGGTCAGTAGTGTGCTGAGTGAAAAAATCAAGATCATACAGAAAAACATTGTATCGCAAACGACCTCACTTGCCGGTTCCACTACGGAATCCCTGCGCAATATTGAGCTGGTCAAAAGCCTGGGTCTCACCCAGGAGGAAGTAAACCGGCTTAACAAAAACACTTATAAGATCCTGGGGCTCGAGCTGACCAAGATCAAACGCATCCGCAGTGTCAGTTTTGTTCAGGGAACTTTTGTAAATACCCTTCGACAAGTGATTTTGTTTATTCTGATGTGGCTCGTTTTCCGTCATGTGATGAATCCAGGCCAGCTGGTGACCATGTACTTTTTCTCTTTCTTTGTTTTCGGGCCACTCCAGGATATCGGAAACATCGTGTTGTCATACCGGGAAGCAGAAGCATCACTCAACAATTTTGAGCAACTCATGAAAAAAGTTCCTGAACCACAGGCTTCTAATCCCAAACACCTTGGTAAAATAGGCGAGTTGAGTTTTCAGGATGTGGTATTCAAACATAAAACAGCCCAGCACTATGCCATTGACCAGATCAGCTTTGACGTGAGGGTTGGGGAGACCATCGCTTTTGTTGGTCCTTCTGGCTCAGGAAAATCGACCCTGATGAAACTACTCGTCGGACTATACCGGCCACTGCGGGGGAAAATCCTATATAATAACCTGGACGAAAATTCGATCAACTTCGACGACCTCCGTAACCAGATCGGGTTTGTGACACAGGATACACAGCTTTTTTCAGGCACTATTCGCGAAAATCTGATGTTTGTCAGTCCTGCTGCTACTGAAGCTGATTTGCTGGACGTGATGCAGAAAGCGTCGAGTTCCGGCCTTCTTGAGCGGGCCGAGAAGGGATTAGATACCATGATCGGCGAAGGGGGTCTGAAACTCTCCGGTGGCGAAAAACAACGCCTGTCCATTGCCAGAGCCCTCCTGAGAAGGCCCAGGGTTTTGATCTTTGACGAGGCAACCTCAGCCCTGGATTCGTTAACAGAGGAAGAAATTACAAAAACCATCCGCCAGGTTTCTTCACAAAGGAACCAGATCACGATACTGATTGCCCATCGGCTTTCCACCATCATGCATGCAGACAGGATCTATGTTCTGGAGAAAGGAAAGGTGGTGGAAACCGGAACCCACGGAAGTCTCCGGGATGAAAAAGGACTTTACTATGCCATGTGGCGCCAGCAAATAGGCGAAAGAAAAAGTGGTCAGGATATTTCTGAACACTCAATGATCACTGCCGGTTAAATCCCTACTTCCTTTGGAAAAAATATCGGTAGTTGTCATCTGCTTAAATGAGGAAAAAAACATCGGACGATGCATTGATTCTGTGAAGGGAATTGCAGATGAAATCATTATCCTGGACTCCTATTCGACGGACCTAACTGTAGCCATCGCTGAGCAAAAAGGAGCAACGGTAATACAAGAGATTTTTAAGGGATATATCCAGCAAAAAAACAGAGCGATAGATCTGGCATCCCATAATTATGTTTTAAGCCTTGATGCCGATGAAGCGCTTGATCCGTTGTTAACGGAATCCATCTCCAGAGCCCAAAAAAAATTCAG
>DATCAO010000278.1:0-4620 GCA_036512575.1 Puia sp. | reverse complement strand
TACATAAACCTGGCAGCGACTTAACAGGGCGCTGTTCACCTCAAAAGAGGGATTTTCTGTAGTGGCGCCAATCAAAGTGACAATGCCTTTCTCTACAGCACCAAGCAGTGCATCCTGTTGTCCTTTGTTAAACCGGTGGATTTCGTCGATGAACAGGATCACTTTTTCCAGTTTCCTGGCTTCTTCAATCACTTCCCTGACTTCTTTTACCCCGGAAGAAATGGCACTCAACGTATAAAAAGGTGCGCGTAGGGTATGCGCAATGATATTGGCAATGGTCGTTTTTCCGGTTCCCGGTGGACCCCAGAGAATCATCGAAGGCATTTTACCTTGTTCCAGGCTCGCCCGCAGAATGCTGCCCCGGCCCGTGAGATGTTTCTGGCCCACCAGCTGGTCAAGTGATTCAGGACGAAGTCGTTCTGCCAGTGGCGCCCTTATGGATGACATAGAAAAAGTTTACCTTTAATCCACAACAAGTTAGCCCTTTTAAGGTTTTATATAAGTGAAAGACCTTACCATGAAATCCCGCATCCCTGCTTTTAAGACATTTTTAGCCATTTTGATACTGATCTCCTGCAGGCCGGAATCGTCCCGGGCCCAGAAACTTTCCGCTGTTCAGAATTATGGGATAAACCGCCCGGGGGTTGTAATGGTCCGCACCGTTTTCTCTGCAGATGTATATGTGAATAAAATGCAGCTGGACTCCCGCCATTTTAACCAGATGGTCGATTCCATTCAGCGTTCAGACAGCGGCGGAATCATTTATACCGCGGAACAAAAGCTCGACATCGTATTAAAGGAAATCTACAACCACCCCAACCGTTTTTTTAAAGCTTCCCTGGATTATATTAAGGAACCGGAAGAAATCACTTCCAGCGGAACAGGTTTCGTGGTGACCGCTGATGGATATGTGGCTACCAACTGCCACCTGATCGACCGGGACAATGCATTTATCCACCGGCAATTTTTTCTTTCTGCCTTTCAGCAAATCACGGATGCCAATATCTCTGCGCTGGAAAATGCATGGGCAACAAAATTTTCGGAACAGCAGAAATCCATTTTATACAACACCTATGCCTCTGTATATGCGCGTTTGTTTTCCATGGCCCTCTACGACCTGCGAAAGGAAATTTTCATAGAATACAGCGTCGATACGGATAGCGGCACAACCAGTTCGGTAAAAAAGTCGGCCCAGGTGATCGTCAAAGGTCAGCCAATGCCGGGTAAGGATGTTGCCATCCTGAAGATGGATGGGGATTCGACCCTGCCAACCTTAAAAATAGCCCAGGACGAATTACCCAGGGTCGGTGAACAATTATATGTTTATGGATTTCCCAGCCCGGTGACCAATAATAATTATGTGGCAACAGAGTCTGCCATTGAACCCACACTAACCACCGGTATTGTGAGTGCTTTGAAGAAATCGGTGGCCGGATGGCCGTTGATACAGATGGATGCCAATATCAACCGGGGCAGCAGCGGTGGGCCGGTGTGTAATGAAAAGGGAGAAGTAGTCGGGCTCACTACATTTGGCAGCATAGAAACCAGTGGCGGCCTGGCGGCGGGACTTAATTTTGCGATACCGGTTTCCATTCTCCAGGAATACCTCGACAGCGCCGGAGTGATTGCCCATCCCAGTGAAACCTCCGTGTTGTTCACGGACGCCGTTGTTTTTTATGACCGTGAGTTTTACAAGGATGCATTGAAAAAATTCAGGCAGGTTAATGAACTGAACAAACACTATCCCGGCCTTGCGTTTTATATTAAAGATTCCGAACGGCGCCTGCAACAAAACGACGAAAAAAAGTCGTCCATGATCCGGGTCGACCTGCTCGTGTTTGGATTATTTTTATTTGGTGCGATCATGCTGTTCAGACACCTCCGGAACAGAGGCCTCAGACCCAAAAGCTGAGGGAATTTTGCCTTAGGTTTAAAGCCTTAAGCTTTATGCCTTAAGCTTTTAGCCTTATGCCTTAAGCCTTAAGCCTCATGCTTTAAGCCTAAATCATGTAAATTCGTGCCTTATTGAGCCATGAAAGATCCGGTTGCTCCTTATATAGATCATACTTTGCTGAAATCCGTTTGCACGTCGGCAGATATTGACCGGTTATGTCAGGAAGCTTTGGAAAACCGCTTTGCAGCTGTTTGCATTCCGCCTTATTTAGTGAAACAGTCAGTGAGGGCATTGAAGAACACGGAAGTGAAAACCGCAACTGTGATTGGATTCCCAATGGGATATTCCTCCATAGACTCAAAAATTACAGAGACCCGGGAAGCGATTGCAGACGGGGCAGACGAGCTGGATGTGGTTATTAATATCATTGCGCTTAAAAACGATGAGTGGGTCTACCTCAATACTGAAATGCAGAAACTGCTTTCCCTTATTCATGAAAAAGCAAAACTCATTAAAGTGATTGTCGAAAGCGGTGTGCTGACCCGGGACGAACTGCTCCGGTGTTGCGCAGAATATGGCAGGATGGATATAGACTTTATGAAAACCTCGACCGGCTACGCTGAGAAGGGTGCTTCAGTTTCCGATGTACAGCTGATGAGAAAAAACCTTCCACCCAATATAAAGATCAAGGCTTCGGGCGGAATACGGCATTATGCGTTTGCGGAGGAATTGATTGCAGCCGGAGCCAGCCGGCTGGGTTGCAGCGCGAGCCTTCAGATACTGGAAGAAGAAAAAGGGACAATCCCAACCTGAGGAATATGAAAATACTGTTGATATTTGTTTTCTTGTATAACGGTTTAGCCTATGCGCAGGATAGCCTGATCTACCGCGACCCCCGTGTGGATTCCCTGATAAAAAAACAGATCCAGATCAACGAGGTAACGACGAGGGACAGCAGGCGGAATATACCGGGTTACCGGATCCAGGTGGCCAACTCCACAGACCGCAACCAGGTTTTTGCCATTAAAACAAGGATCTACCAGTCCTATCCCGAATTAAAACCTTACCTTATTTATCAGCCGCCGAATTATAAACTGAGGGTGGGCAATTTTAAAACACCAGAAGAAGCTGATCTCTATTTACAAAAACTGACACACGATTTTCCATCGGGCGTTTACCTGGTTCACGATATTATTGAGGTAAGCCCGACTAATCCCTGAATATGCTGAAAGAAAAAATCCGTCAACTGGCAAAACAATATGCCCCGGAAACCATCGAGATCCGGCGTCACCTGCATGCGCATCCTGAACTGAGTTATAAAGAATTCCAGACCTCGGCATTTGTGCAGGAGAAACTCAAGGGCCTGGGTATACCGTTTGAAATTAAAGCGACTACCGGCGTGGTCGGACTGATCAAAGGCAAAAATCCGGATAAGCGGGTCATTGCCTTACGCGCAGATATGGATGCCCTTCCCATCCGCGAAGAAAATGAAGTCCCTTATAAATCGCAAAATGACGGAATCATGCATGCCTGCGGGCACGATGCGCATACCAGCATCCTCCTCGGTGCTTCTAAAATTTTGCAGGAACTGAAATCCGAATGGGAGGGGACCATTAAACTCATTTTTCAACCGGGCGAAGAAAAAAATCCCGGAGGAGCCAGCCTGCTCATCAAGGAAGGTGTATTGCACAATCCGAAACCCCAGGCTATTTTCGGCTTGCATGTGCATCCGGGACTGGAGATTGGCAAATACAGTTTTCGCAGCGGGCCTTCCATGGCCAGTGCGGATGAGATTTACATTACCGTGCGGGGTAAAGGTGGCCATGCCGCCAACCCGCAGCTGACTGTCGATACGATCCTCGTGGCCTCTCATATTGTGGTGGCACTACAACAGATCATCAGCCGGAATAAAAACCCATTTTCTCCTTCGGTATTAACCATCAGTTCATTTCAGGGTGGTTATACAACCAACGTTATCCCCGCTGAAGTCAAACTCATGGGCACTTTCCGTGCTATGGATGAAACCTGGCGTTTTCAGGCACACAAACTGATTCACCGGATCTGCACGGGCATTGCCCAGTCCATGGGCGCTGAAATAGATGTGCTGGTGGATGTGGGTTACCCGGTAGTGAATAATGACGAAGAACTGTACCCCGTCGCCAGGATACGGGCTGAAGAATATGCTGGCAGGGAGAACATACAGGAAACGGAAGTGAGGATGGGCGCTGAGGACTTCGGATTTTATACGCAGGAAATTCCGGGTTGTTTTTACAGGCTTGGCGTGATGAATGTAGCCAAGGGTATTATATCAGGCGTGCATACGCCAACATTTAATATAGATGAATCTGCAATCGAAAAAGGAATGGGCATGATGGCCTGGCTGGGTGTTAGCATCCATGATCATCAGAACCTGACTCAATAAACTGTATGTCTAAAAAACAAGTCAGACGGGAAGAAGCACTCGAATATCATTCCAAGGGGAAACCCGGAAAGATCGAAGTAGTGCCAACCAAAGAAGCAAAAACCCAGCGCGACCTTTCATTGGCTTATTCTCCCGGAGTTGCGGAACCCTGTAAAGAAATTGCTGCCAACAAAGACGAAGTATATAAATACACTGCCAAAGGAAACCTGGTTGCAGTGATCACCAACGGCACGGCCGTTTTGGGCCTCGGCAATATCGGACCTGAGGCATCCAAACCTGTAATGGAAGGCAAGGCCGTTTTGTT
>DATCAO010000277.1:0-2714 GCA_036512575.1 Puia sp. | reverse complement strand
TTATACCTGCCGGTCTTGTCCCGGTATGGGAAGGGAAATATTACCATTAGTGAATGCCTCTCTCATCTTACCGGCATCAAAGCCCCCCCATTGAAGGAGAACCTGAAAGAGATGAAAAAAATAAAAAGCATGGACCAGGCCATCGGGGAAATCGCGTCATTGCCTATGGAGGGAACACCCGGGAAAGTTTTTCATTACAGTAATGTGGGCTTGCAGATTGCCGGGGCAGTCATTGAAAAAATAAGTGGAAAATCATTTGAAGAATTATTTGCAGACAGGATTGCGAAACCGCTGGGTTTAAAAAATACTGATTTTGGCAATAGACCCGTTGCCCTTCCGGCAGGTGGGGCCAGCAGTACCCCGGAAGATTACCTGAATTTTCTTACGATGATATTGAACAATGGAAGACTGGGCGGCCGGCAGATCCTGACGGAAGAAAGCATCAGGGAAATGGAAATCAACCGTCTGGGTCCCGATGTGAAAATAGCTTATTCTCCCGGTGAAGCAGAAGGATTGGGGTATGGCTTTGGAGAATGGGTGGTAAAAGGTCCGGAAACGGGAGAGCCCGGCAAATGGGTAACCAGCCCCGGACTTTTCGGAAGTTTTCCCTGGGTTGACAACGAAAAACAATACTGTGCTTTTTTGATGACGTTTAACCTGAATTTCAAAGATAGGCATGAACGTTATTTCGCGATGAAGCAGATATTGGATGAATCACTTCCACACAACTAATTCCAGGTATTCATTTTTCTCCTGGCGAATATTTCTCAGGAACGGATGTAAATTACGTTATGCACTTCGTTACCGTCATGCTGGTTGGATGCCTTGTCTCTCGTTTTCCAAATGGGACAGGCCAGGTTGATCATAGTGAAGCTAAACAGGAGGCCAGAGCTTATTATATAAGTATATCCGGCAATGATCGCAATACAGGTACAAGGCATGCACCATTTCAATCCATTAACAAACTAAATACGGTCCCTTTCAATCCCGGCGATTCAATTCTTTTTGAAGGGAGGCGGCATTTTACCGGCAACTTTACGCCACATCCGACGAGACCAGGAGATCAGCGGCATCCGATCCTGATAGGCACTTTCGGATCAGGTTATGCTTTCCTGCACGCCGGCAATGGAACGGGGATAGATATTGAAGAAGTGCAATGGGTGGCAATAAAAAAATTGATTCTTATTGGATCAGGAAGAAAAAAGGGTAACGTACAATCTGGTCTGGCCATTATGAATAGTCATTTTATTACAGCAGACAGCCTGGAAATTTCCGGTTTTCAAAAATCCGGATTAAACATTGATTTTTCGGGTGATATAACTGTAAAGCATATCTTTTCTCATGATAACGGGTTCGCCGGTATTTCGATCAGCGGCACGGGAATATCCAAAAAATCAAATCATAATATTTATATCGGATATTGCCGGGCTGAGAACAATCCGGGTGATCCCTCAAACCTAAACAACCACAGTGGCAACGGAATAGTGGTAAGTGCATGTACCAATGTTCTTATAGAATACTGTACGGCAACCAACAACGGTTGGGATATGCCCCGAAAAGGAAACGGTCCGGTAGGCATCTGGGCCTTTGAAGCAGATAGCGTGGTTATTCAGCACTGTCTTTCTTATCGGAACAAAACCTCTGTCGGTGGGGCAGACGGAGGAGGATTCGACCTGGATGGCGGAGTTACACATTCTATTGTGCAATATTGTCTGTCGTACGAAAACCAGGGAGCCGGATACTGCCTTTTCCAATACCTGTATGCGAGCCCATGGCACGACAATATTTTCAGGTTTAATATCAGTGAAAACGATGGAGCGGTTTCTGATGCCCATGGCGGTATATATATTTGGAATAGTACTAAATCGTCAGACCAGTTTTATAACGGCTGGTGTTACAACAATACCATTTACAATGCAAAGGGAACTGCAATAAGTTATTCCGAATTGAGTGAAAGAAAGGGCTTTGCTTTTTTCAATAATATTTTTGTAGCTCGTGATGGCCTGGAGACAAGCAAGGCAGTCCGGGATATTTTTAAAGGTAATGATTGGTGGAACCTGGATCATTCCATTCGCCCGGGAGGAAAAAATGGAATGGAATCCGAAGAGGATAAGCCGGAAAACAATAAACCTCAAACAAGCCGAAAATTAATCACCTTAAATCCTGAATTCAAAATGGCGGGTAAGGCCAGACTGACATCTGCTGTCGGCATAAAAAATTTTAATCACTACAAGATACCCGCACATTCGTCGTTGCGCCAAGTGGGAATTCACCCGGAAAACATATATGGAAGTGACGAAGGGGTTCTTGATTTCAACGGCAAAAAGCCTCCGGTTAAAGGAATCGGTGCCAGTTTTTAATCCGCTAAAACCGAACATGCCCAGCATAAAAAAAGTCTCCTTATTCAGGAGACCTTTTTGTTTGCACAGAGTGTTTGGGATATTACTGAGCCGTCCATTGTAGTTGAAGGTTATTGTCTGCCGGAGCCAGGTCGGTAAACAGGGAGTTTACTGCGTCCCCGAGTGGTGGCACGAATTGACTGAATGCGTCAACCTGTGTCTGCACATCCGAAGTAATATGTTCATCCCCGGCATAGTGTGCCAGGAAACCATCCCGGAGTAGTGGCGTGCCCATGGTCACCAACTCTGCCGGAAGAGAATAAGGCGGATTGGAAATCGCATACCCGATATAGCCGTCCAGGTGATCACAGAGAA
>DATCAO010000276.1:0-2961 GCA_036512575.1 Puia sp. | reverse complement strand
ATCGGCGAGGGAAAGGTCTGGCATGAAGGCCAATGGCAGTCGGCCTCAGCGGTTTTTCAGAAAGCAGGTTTGAAACCGCTTGAAATACGTATTCGCGAAGGATTGTCTGTAATCAACGGCACTTCAGCCATGACGGGCATCGGGCTGGTGAATATTCTTTACGCCAAAAAACTCATGGCCTGGTCGGTTATGCTTTCCTGCATGACCAATGAAATCGTGGAAGCTTACGATGACCATTATTCCAAGGAACTCAATATTGTAAAACATCATTACGGACAGAATTATGTGGCTGCCATGATGCGGGGCGTTTTGAAGGGCAGCAAAATGATTCACAGTCGCACGGAACACTTATATAATCCCGCCAATATCGAGCACGATGTATTTGAAGATAAAGTGCAGGAATATTATTCACTACGCTGCGTGACCCAGGTACTCGGGCCCATCTACGATACCATCGAACATGCCGAGCGGATCCTGGTGGAAGAACTGAATTCCGTCAATGACAATCCGGTGATCGACCACCTGAATAAAAATATATTCCATGGCGGCAATTTTCACGGCGATTATGTGTCGCTGGAAATGGATAAGCTAAAAATCGCCATCACGAAACTCTCTATGTTGGCAGAAAGGCAGCTGAATTATCTATTGAATGAAAAGTTGAATCAAATTTTACCACCCTTTGTAAATCTGGGAGTTCTGGGACTTAACTTCGGTATG
This sequence comes from Puia sp., assembly GCA_036512575.1. Lineage (GTDB taxonomy): Bacteria > Bacteroidota > Bacteroidia > Chitinophagales > Chitinophagaceae > Puia. The sequence continues at coordinate 2,244 of DATCAO010000276.1, read as the reverse complement.
CAGGGCCTCCAGTTCACCGCGGTTTCCACTGTTGCGGAGAATCAAACCCTTTCTAATTCCATGTATGTACACAGTATACCGAACAACAACGACAACCAGGACATTGTGAGCATGGGTTGTAATGCGGCGCTGATGACGAAGAAAGTGATGGATAACAGTTTTGAAGTGCTGACCATCCAGGCGATGACCGTACTCCAGGCGATAGATTATCTCAAATGCCAGGACAGGCTTTCACCGGCTACCCATCGCGTATATGCTGCGATCCGTAAAATATTCCCGAAATTTATTGAAGACAGTCCCAGGTATGAAGAACAGGAAAAAGTGAAAAACTGGCTCCTGCAAAATGATCCGTTATGAAATGTGCACTCATAACCGGCGGATCGAGAGGAATCGGCCGGGCCATCTCCATTAAGCTGGGCTCACAGGGTTTTCATGTGCTCATCAATTTCAAATCCAATCTGCAGGAAGCTGAACGAACGCTCGAAACGATTCGGCAAAATAAAGGAACTGGCGAATTGCTTCCGTTCAACGTGAGCGATAAACTGGATATTTCAAAAACACTGGGGCTCTGGATGGAAGATCATAAGGAAGACCATATCGAAGTCCTGGTGAATAATGCAGGGATCAAAGACGATGTGCTGATGATGTGGATGAAGGATGATCAATGGGAAAACGTAATAAAAACCAATCTCGACAGTTTTTTTTACGTGACGCGCCAGGTGTTGAACGATATGCTGATGAAAAGATATGGACGTATCATCAATGTAGTTTCTCTTTCGGGGCTCAAAGGACTTCCGGGCCAGACCAATTATTCTGCGGCCAAAGGCGGTGTGATTGCCGCGACCAAGGCGCTGTCGCAGGAAGTGGGCAGAAGGGGAATCACCGTGAACGCCGTTGCTCCCGGATTTATTAAAACCGATATGACTGAAAATATTTCTGAGAAAGAAATGAAAGCCATTATACCGGTTAACCGGTTCGGCACCCCTGAAGAAGTGGCGCACCTGGTTGCTTTCCTGGTCTCCCCGGAAAGCAGTTATATCACTGGTGAGGTCATTTCGATAAATGGCGGAATGTACTCTTAGCGAAGTATGAGAGTATGGGAACATGGGAGTATGGGAATGACCTTTAATTTAAATTTAATATTTTCTTCTAAATTGATAAAAATCAAATACTTGGCATATTAATACAGTTCAGTTGAAATTCCCCTCCCACACAACCAAACTACCACACTTATACTCCCACACTCCCATACTCCCATACTTTCCTTAATTTGCTGTTATGAACAGAGTGGTCATAACAGGCCTGGGCATTTACTCATGTATCGGAAAGGATCTTGAACAGGTGAAAGAAAGTCTACTCCAGGGCAGGTCGGGCATCATGTTCGACCCCAGCCGGAAGGAACTGGGATTTCGTTCTTCCCTGACCGGTTTTGTTGACCGCCCCAACCTGAAGGGACTTTTGGACCGCAGGGCCCGGATCATGCTGCCAGAACAAGGTGAGTATGCTTATATGGCAACCATCCAGGCACTGGCCCAGGCAGGCATCACGCCTGAATATATTCTTGATCATGAAATCGGTATTTTATATGGGAACGACAGTTCGGCGAGGTCAACGATTGAAGCCGTGGATATCGTGCGGCAGAAAAAGGACACGATGCTGGTGGGTTCCGGTGCCGTTTTTCAGACCATGAATTCAACCGTCACCATGAACCTGGCGACCATTTTTAAATTACGCGGCATCAATTTTACCATCAGCGCGGCCTGTGCCAGCGGCTCGCATGCCATCGGACTCGGATATCATTTTATCAAAACCGGTTTGCAGGAATGCATTATTACAGGAGGTGCCCAGGAAATCAATCCGTTTTCCATGAGTAATTTCGATGCGCTTTCTGCGTTTTCCACTCATGAACAGGAGCCCGAAAAAGCCTCCCGGCCCTTTGATAAAGACCGGGACGGGCTGATACCCAGCGGCGGCGGAGCCACGGTCGTTTTGGAAAGCCTGGAGTCAGCCCAAAAAAGAGGCGCCCTGATACTGGCCGAGGTGATCGGATATGGTTTTTCTTCTAATGGAGAACACATTTCAAATCCCACGGTGAGTGGTCCGGTCCGTTCATTGGAAATGGCCCTGAAAGATGCGGGCCTTCAACCGGAATCGATCGATTATGTGAATGCACACGCTACCTCCACCCAGGCGGGAGATTCCAGCGAAGCGCGGGCCCTGGCTGAAGTATTCGGTGAACAAAAA
>DATCAO010000275.1:0-4087 GCA_036512575.1 Puia sp. | reverse complement strand
ACGGCTCCGGCTCCATAAATCTGAAACTCATTGCCGACTCCGTCGATGCCATAATCAGGACCCGGAATGCCGATATTTCTTTTAGTGGTTATGGTAATTACAGTTCTATTTATTGTGCTGCCGAGGGTTCCATAAATCTTTCTCATTTTATAACCCGTGTCGCATACATTCAATCGACATCCATCCGGGACATCCATGTGAATGTAACCGGCAATCTGTACGCTTCTATTCTTTATTTGGGGAATGTTTATTATACGGGTAATCCTGTATATATACAATCCACAATCACCAGTTCGGGAAAATTGATCCAACTACCTTGAATAACGCTTGGATTTACCCGCCACTTTATTAGCGAATGGAGCCGTTTAATGCAGACCTGTGCAGACGCGGTATAATACAGCGGATTCGGGTTCATTTTTTTTGTAACTTATGGCTGCATTTCAGGCCTACGCATGCAGGCTCAGACCAGGAAATCTTTGCCCTGCTCCTCACTCATCAGTGGTAATGCATTCGAAATATGGTCAAAAGCCCGCCTTCCAGGTCCAAAAGAATCATTCGACGTTTATCCAGGATCATCCTTAAGGTGATCATCATTTTCCTGCTCCTGGTGGTTATTGTCCTGTTCCTTTTGCAGACTTCATCCGTACAAAATTTTGGACGAAAGAAAATCCAGGGGTATCTCGAATCCAAACTGCAGACCAAAGTCATCATCGGCGAACTCTCGATTGATTTCCCCAAAACCATTGTGCTGAAAAATCTTTACCTGGAAGACCAGCATCGGGATACCTTGCTATCCGCCGGAAATCTAAACCTGGATGTAAACCTTTGGGGATTATTCAAACACCAGGTGGTGGTAAATGATATAACCCTGGATCGCTGGACCGTTAATATTACAAGGCAGCTCCCCGATTCCGTTTTTAACTATGCCTTTATTGTCAGGGCATTTGCTTCGGGAAATGCCAATCCCGAAAAAGCAACGGAAGGAAGAAGCCCATGGGTATTTGCCCTGGGTAAGATTCACCTGGTGAATATTCGTGCGCACTATCAGGATGATGCCAGCGGAAACGAAGCGACCCTGTTTCTTTCAGATCTCCAGACAACGATCAAAACCTTTGATCCCAATCAGTTCATTTTTGCCATACCCGATTTTTCCGTGAAGGGATTGAACGGTTATGTACGATTATATAAGCCAACATTGATACTCCGAAAGGAAAAAAACCGTCAACCGTCAACCGTCAACCGTCAACCAACTATCAACCGTCAACCGTCAACCGTCAACCAACTTATCCATCTTCAACTGGGGAAAATCTCACTCGATTCCATATCGCTGGCATATTCCGATGAAGTAAGTAATTCAAAGGTAAACGCCAACGTCGGGCTGCTTTCCATCGTCACCGATTCCATCGACCTGAATAAATTACAGTTTGGTCTAAAATCGCTGGAACTGAATCAAACAAGTTTTCAGCTGGTTCACGGAAAATCCGATTTGCAAAAACAGGATAAAAAAGGTACGGCTCAAAACACGTTGCAAAACCAGGACAAAAAAGATGGAGCTCAAAAAACATGGACGGTGCATCTCGCCAATTTGAATCTGGTAAATGATGCATTTCGTTTTGATGATGATGGAAAGAAACCGGTAACCAACGCAGTGGACTATGCCCATTTGCAGATCAGCAATCTGAATACCACCGCCAGCGGGATCAGCGTCGGTTCAGAAAATTATAAGGGACAAATCAATACGCTCTCTTTTTCCGAAAAAAGCGGCTTTGAACTGAAAAAGCTTTCCACCGGATTTTATTATAGTGATCAACGGGCCAGCGTGGATAACCTGATCCTGCTCACCAACAACACGAATCTGAGAAGCAGGTCAGCAATTACCTATGCCTCCATCGCGAGTCTGTCTGAAAAGCCCGGGGATCTATCCGCTGATGTCTTATTTGACCATTCTTCTATCGGGATGAAGGATCTCATTCTCCTGGTTCCTGCCTTACAACCCACATTTCACAAAGACCAAAATGCACAGATCAAAATAAACGGCCAGATCAATGGCAAACTGAACAATCTGAATATCCAAAATCTTGCCGTTTCAGGATTGCAACATACGCAATTGGACATGTCGGGTCAGATTAGGGGACTTCCCGATGCAAAGAAAGCCGTCTATCATCTTCAAATAAAAAACCTCACCACTGTAAAGCAGGATGTAAATAGTTTCCTGCCGGAAAATACATTCCCGCAGCATATTCGCATTCCGGATTCTCTTTCAGCGCATGGCCGGTTTGATGGAAGCCTGGACCAGTTCAATACGGATATGGCACTCAACTCCGGTTTTGGGGGAGCTAAAATAAATGGTCAGCTTAATATCCCAAAGAAAGAATATGATCTCAACGTCGATCTTTCGGATTTCGATTTGGGGAAATTACTGGGTCAGGACAGTCTCTTGGGCAAGGTGGACGGGCATATTACGGCCAAGGGAAATGGATTTGATATTAAGAAAATGCAGACGATCGCCCATTTGCAAATTCCTGCTGCCGTGGTGAAAGGTTATCATTACAGGAATCTTTCGATGGATATCTCCATGCAAAACGGATCGTATCAAATCCATTCCATTTTCAACGATCAAAACCTAAAGGGGCAATTCAACGCGCAGGGAAAATGGGTGGAAAAATTTCCCTCACTCCTGCTGAACCTGAAAATGGATACCATTAATTTTCAGGCCCTGCATCTGATGAAGGATAGTCTCGCGATGTCTTTCAACCTGAATACAAACCTGACCCATACGGATCCCGATGCTTTGGAAGGAAAACTGGATCTCACGGCACTCGGCATGAGTTACAGGAATCAACACCTGTTTACAGATTCCATTTCCCTCATGGCATCCAGAAAGGATTCGATGCAATCTATCCTCCTGCATGCTGCGATGGCTGACCTGAACTGGTCGGGAAGGTATAAGATCACTGAAATATCGCAGGCCCTGGAACAGACGATCAATCACTATTACAAAATACCGGGATTCATAGCGGAAAGGATCAGCCCGCAAAACTGGCAAATGAATCTTTTACTTAAACCATCACCCGATTTGCTCGCCTATGATCCAACGTTGACCGGTTCAGATACCGTTCAATTGAATATGGGCTTTAACAGTCTGCAAAATGATTTTCATCTTTCTTTGCTGGCGCCTTCCATAAATTTTCAGAACCAATTTATTCAACAATTGTCGGTGAAGGCAGGCACGAACGACAGCGCGTTGCACTATGACATACAATTCGACTCTGCGAAATGGGCGGGACTGGACTTGTACAGGTCCCGCATTTTTGGATGGCTTTCTAACAATACATTCCGCAATAGCATTCATCTGGATGATGTGAAAAACAGGGAACGCTATTGCCTCGCCACCTTGCTCACGGGAATGCCAAACGGATGGAAGCTATCGCTGTTGCCAGACAGCCTGCTCCTGAATTATGAAACCTGGAAAACTACCGGAGATAATTTCATTCAATACGATTCTTCCGGTTTACTGGTCAACCACCTGCTGATCAATCATGAAAACCAGTCCCTGCTGATCAATAGCAATTCCCGATCACCGCAGTCGCCCATTGGGGTTTCATTTAATCACTTCAGAATAAAAACGCTGACTTCCTTTGCAGGGCAGGATTCACTTTTACTGGATGGTGAACTGAATGGGCAAACCGATTTGAGGGATATATTGACAAATCCTTCATTTACTTCAAATACCAAAATCGTTAACCTCGCCTATGACAAGGATACCCTGGGAAACATGGCCATCCTGGTCAACAACCAGCAACCGAATATATTCTCCACAAATATTTCCATTGAAGGAAAAAATAATGATGCCCGGATTAGCGGAAGGTATGATGCGAAGGAGAAGAACATGGACATGCAGCTCGATATCGGCAAACTGGATCTTTCGTTGGTTAAACCATTTTCTGCAGGACAGATCAGCAATATCCGGGGCTGGCTCAGGGGCAACCTGCATGCAACGGGATCATTTGATCAGCCGGTTCTTACGGGCAATATCCGGTTTGACAGTGCTTATATTACTCCTTCCATTTCCGGTGAAAGGCTGAAG
>DATCAO010000274.1:0-3237 GCA_036512575.1 Puia sp. | reverse complement strand
GTTTGGAAAGGCTCTGAAAAAACACCTCTTTGCTCCCTGGCCTGCCAGCAAATCGTTTCAGCAATATTTAAAAAAAATGAGGTTCCTGAAGGAGTGAGTTGTATTGTAACAGGAGGCCGGGAAACCGGCGAATGGATAAGTGGTGATCACCGGATTCCCCTGGTATCAGCAACAGGGTCAACACGGATGGGGAAATCCCTGGCATCAACCGTTGCGTCCAGGCTTGGCCGGTCATTATTGGAGCTTGGTGGAAATAATGCAATCATTATCAGCGAACAGGCTGATATGGAAATCGCCATCCTGGGAGCATTATTTGGTGCCGTGGGCACCGCTGGTCAGCGATGCACCAGTACGCGACGTCTGATCATCCAGGAAAGCATATATGAAAAAGTAAAAAATAAGCTGGTCAGTGCATATGCCCAGTTAAAGATTGGAAACCCGCTGGATGAAAAAAATCACGTGGGGCCATTAATCGATCAGCAGGCTGTCGCCATGTATCTGCAAGCCATTGAAACCTGTAAGAAACAGGGTGGTCATTTTATCGTGGAGGGCGGTTTGGTTACGGGAAAAGGTTTTGAAAGCGGCTGTTATGTGAAACCCTGTATTGCAGAAGCCCGGCCCGAATTTGACATTGTAACACAGGAAACCTTTGCACCGATTCTATACCTGCTGAAATATAAAAAACTGGACGAGGCAATCAACATCCAAAATAATGTACCTCAGGGACTTTCTTCTGCCATCATGACGCTGAATCTGCGGGAGGCCGAATTGTTTCTCTCTGTGAACGGAAGTGATTGCGGAATTGCCAACGTAAACATTGGCACTTCCGGTGCAGAAATCGGGGGGGCTTTTGGCGGTGAAAAAGAAACCGGTGGAGGAAGGGAAAGCGGTAGTGACGCCTGGAAATCATACATGCGGCGGCAGACCAATACCATTAACTTTTCGACAAAACTACCCCTTGCCCAGGGAATACAGTTTGATTTATAGCTTGTGGTGCCGGCCGGAGTGGTAATTCATAACGCTTTGAGTCTTAAATCTGTAAAATATAATAGGCCCCTGCACGTTTAAAGAGGCGATGCATGGCTCCCGTATTATCCGACGGTTACAGATAGCTTTTCTGCCCCTTTTGGCGTTTTCTGGCCTACATGCCCAAATCAGGCTTGCAGCGCTGGGTGGTATTCATGCCTCCAATTTTATTCAGAAAAATTCAATTCCGGGTTTCGACACAGCCAGCGGAAATTACTATTCGTCTAAAACAGGTTTTGAACTGGGCGTACTAGCTGAAATTCCCCTGGGGAAAAACAATCTCTTTCTCCAACCAGGCATTTTGTATAGTGCAAAGGGTAACCAATACGAGCGATCCTATGATTCTGCTGTTTTCCAGAACGATACTTTGTATGACCAGCATACCCTTAATCTGAATTATGTGGAAATGCCCTTTTACCTGACCTGGAAAGCACCCCTTACGAAAGACCACCGAAACAATTTTTACCTGGGTGCCGGTCCGTATATCGCTTTCATTTACGGGGCTTCCCAGTCGTACCAGAACCGGGTCATGCAATACAATTCTTCCAAGTATATATTTCAGTCCGGTACCATTGACCTTCCCGTAGGCAACGGTCCTCAGGAATATAAAACCTTAGACTTCGGAATTTGTGCCAGAGCTGGACTTGAGCTGGGTAATGTGCTGCTTGGGGCTTACTATAGCCAGGGCCTGACCAATGCTTATACCGCCATTTATCCATCCAGCTTTCACAATATGGTTGTCGGTGGTTCAATTGGTATATGGCTGAATAACCCCAAACCGGTGAGTCAGCCTCCAACAGACACGGACAAGGACGGAACCCCTGATGCCGAAGACTCCTGCCTGACGATACCGGGAAGTCCGCGCTGGCATGGATGCCCGGTGCCCGACACTGATCACGATGGAGTTGACGATGAGATGGATTCCTGCAAATCCGTTCCCGGACCTGCCCGTTATCATGGATGCCCCATTCCCGATACAGATCACGATGGAATCAACGATGAAGAGGATTCCTGTAAAAACACGCCGGGTACTGAAAAATACCATGGCTGTCCGATACCCGACCGCGACTATGATGGGGTAAACGATGAATTGGATAAATGCCCTGATCTGGCAGGTCCGGCGGACAACCAGGGTTGCCCAGTGGCTGCCATCAACAAAAGGGCTCAGCTCCTGGCCGCCAATATCATGTTTAATTCCAATAGCACAGAACTGACGAAAAACTCATACCCTGCAATCCGGGAACTGGCGGACAGTCTTAAAACCAATCCGGATATGGATTTGCGCATCGAAGGTCACACGGACAATACCGGAGAACCGGCCTATAACATGAAATTGTCTTTGGACAGGGCAAATGCAGTTAAAAAAGTACTTTTGTCTCAGGGAGTTGCGGAAAACCGTATACAGGTAAACGGATATGGCGACACCCGACCAATCGCAAACAATATGTCGGAAGCGGGCAAAGCGAAAAACCGGCGGGTGGTATGCATTTTTCAATTAAATAACCGTTAAATACCTGCCCCGGATCGACATATATATTAAACATATGATGATCTTTGCGGGTCAAAATAATTGAAATAAATCCCGGTGAGCCGGAGTCAGACCAAAAAACGATTACTTGTTATATAAAATTTCCATGAAGATGATCTGTATCAGACCGAGCCTGTTTGCCATCGTCCTGCTTAGTTTATCAACCAGCTCTTTTGCCCAGGGCACTTATTCCAAAACCGAACTCGTGAAGGGATGGCACCTGATGGACAAGGAGAAAGATGGTGTCTACGGCATCAGCCTGGATAAGGCCTATGATTTTCTGCGATTGAAAAACCTCAAAAGCAAAACCGTATTGGTGGCGGTGATTGATTCCGGAGTGGATACTTTACAGGAAGACCTCATCCACATTCTCTGGACTAATCCGGGAGAAATCCCAGGCAACGGACTGGATGACGACCATAATGGATATGTGGATGATATCCATGGGTGGAATTTCATCGGGGGAAAAGATGGGAAAAATGTTAAAGACGATTCCCAGGAAGAAGGACGGGTCTACTATAAATTCAAAGAAGAGTTCGAAAATAAAAAAATCAGGACCGACAGCCTCAACACCGAAAGCCGCGACGAATATGAAATGTGGGTTAAGGCCAAGAAAAAAATTATGGGCGATGGTTCAGACGACGGCGTAGATCTGCTCATGCTGAAACGAGTTGTAAATGCGT
>DATCAO010000273.1:0-11758 GCA_036512575.1 Puia sp. | reverse complement strand
CCCCCAAAGTCAAGCACACGAGGACCATTCACCAGGGCCATAAACTTTTTCGTTACCCTATCCCTGATATACAAGTTCTTTTCGTCATCATCCAATTGACCATCGTACTCAGCCGCTATGGCATCATAGTACAAAATATTCCCACCATTAACGGCCATGCTTATTTTTTTCATCGGTTCATACTTGCTTATTCCCAACGTAAATTTATTCCAATTGCGGTATAGTGGATATGCTTAATTTCGAAGCCCATGCGGATTGTTTTTGTAAGCTATAATTATTCACCGGATATCCGGTCTCCCCGGGAATGGATTGAACGAATAAAATTTTACACCGGCTGGTCAGAGGTTTTGGCTAAAGCACATACTGTAATCCGGGTGGATCAGATCAACTACGAGGGTGTTTTTTACCATAACGAAGTACAGTACTGTTGCGTCGACGCAGGTAAAAAGAATAATTATCTGCCACGGAAACTTCATCGCAGAATTAGAAATTTAAAACCCGACGTCGTTATTGTGAGCAGTTTTATGTTTCCCTTGCAGGTCATTCAGTTGAGAGTCTGCCTGGGCAGCAGCGTTAAGATCATTGTGCAGCACCATGCCGAGAAGCCTTTTTCAGGAATAAAAAAAATTGTCCAGCGTTTCGCAAGCCGGCTTGTCGATCTGTATCTTTTCGTTTCGAAGGAAACGGGTGCCTACTGGGTGAATAATAATAACCTGGTCTCGGAAAATAAAATAAGAGAATTCCCTGAAGTCTCATCAGGCTTTTATCCTGTCGATAAAATATCATCAAGAGAGGTCACCAGGATCTCCGGATCTCCTGCGTTCATTTGGGTGGGCAGGCTAAATCAAAATAAGGATCCGGTGTTGGCAGTAAAGACGTTCTTACAATTTGCTGAATCGCAGCTTCAGGCCAGGTTATACGTGATCTACCATACGGCTGAATTGCTCGTAGAAATAACCAGTTTGCTGCCCGGAAATACTAAGGACTGCCCTGTTTTGCTCATAGGGAAAATCCCGCACGACGAGCTGCTTTATTGGTTTAACAGCGCCGACTTTTATCTTTCCGCTTCACATTATGAAGGAAGTGGTACAGCACTCTGTGAGGCGATGAGTTGTGGCTGTTTACCTGTTGTAACAAATATTCCTTCTTTCAGAACGATGCTCGGGGGATGCGGCCTGTTATTCGAACCCGGCAACGAAGAATCTCTGCTTTCGGCACTGACGCAAACCAGCGATCTTCCAGTGGAAAATAAAAAACAAGAGGTTCTGAAAAGATTTGAATCGGAACTGTCATTTAGTGCAATCGCGGGAAAATTCCAGAAGATCCTGGATTCTTTTTAGTAAAACAATGGCATTATTTTCTGTACACTTTCCTCTACTGTAAATGATTTTACAGAACTGTAAACTGTTTCCGGATTTGATAAAAGATTAAGGATTTTCTCAGCCATTTCCTCTTTCGTTGATAAAATATGCCAGTGTTCTATTGGGTAATGCATGGGCCGTACGAAACTTATTGTTTGGCTGCCCGCATATAGCGCCTCAATGCAGGAAACACAGATCCCCTCATAAGCGGATGTATGTAAAAATATCTTGCTTCTCGTCATGAATTGCAATACCTCTTCATGGGGCAATTCACCTGTTAAAACAATATTGTCCTGCAAATCATATTGAACAATCAATTCCTTCAATGCAGATGCTTCCGGGCCTTTTCCGCACAATACAGCATGAATACCCGGTTTGCTTTGTTTGACCAGGTAAATGATCTCGATAAATATGGAATATTGTTTCAGCGGTATGAGTGATCCGACGCCCAGGATATCTATGGGTCTTACGGCATTCGGTGCCATGAATTCGGCGGGATTGATGCCGGCCGGAATGACAAACTTTGGCTTTACCGAGTAATTTTTTTCGAATTCAGACTGTATGAAATCCGATATGGCGATGAGTTCTCCGGGCAACGGTTTAGCGCGGGATACATACCTGTTCCCCCTTTTTGCATCCTGTCCCTGTATCCAGCAAAAATGCTTTAGATGATTCTTTCTTGCAAATCGGCTTCCCAATAAAGCACATGCGCCGCACCACAAACTCAGAATACCAATGACTTCATTTTCATTGCGGATTCTCCTCATTTTTCTAAAAATGAGTAACCAGATAGTCCATTTTACAATCTTACCTTTTTTCCATCCGTTAAATGGAAATACCGTGACATTATTCCAGAGATAATCATGCCGGATAAATGGATAATCGAATGCCAGGACAAACACCTGTAACCCCGGATACTGCGTCTTCAGTTCAAGAATGAATTGCTGCAAAAAAGGCAGGCAGGTCGTGTCCGTTTCATCCTTCGGGAAACCCGGACTGAGTACGATCAGTGTCTTGCTACCCTTACTCATCCATAAAATATTTCTTGTTGCAATAATTCAAAGCCTCCCTGTTGTGGGTGATCAAAATGATGATCCGGCCTTCCGCAGCGATGGCCTGCAGATGTTTTAACATATCACGTTCAGTAGATTCATCCAATTCGCTAAATGGTTCATCCAAAATAATCAGGTCCGCCTCTTTGTACAGGGCGCGGGCAAAAAGAATTCTTTGTCTTTGTCCGCCACTAAGATTCTTTCCGTTTTCCGTAATGACGGCATCCAAACCCAGCGGTAGCCCGCTGATCAGTTTGTCGATTCCGCAAAGGACCACTACCCTCGCCAGCTTTTCTGTATCGAAATCAGCTTCCTGTAATGTGATATTTTTTGTTACCGAATCATGCAGGAAAAAATGCTGCTGCTTGGAATAAGCAATCCTGTTCCAATAAAGTTTTCTGTTTTCCGGAGGAACAATCTGCCCATTGATAAAAACATAACCGGAATCCGCTTTCAGGAACCCAAGTATCACATGAACGAGCGTGGTTTTTCCCCTTCCGGAAATGGCTGAAATTCCAAGCAGGTCAGTGGCATTCAGCTCCATTGAAAAATTCTTCAAGACAGTTTTATCCGGATAGCTGAAACATATATTTTCCAATCGTATAGAATCAATCCGAACAACAGGTTCATTTCTTATTGGATTTTGTTCCATCGTATGAGACAAGCCAACCGTACTATAGGCATAAGATTTGACCTGGCTGACCGTATTGGTGATTTTTACGATACCGGGAATGATTTTATAAACAGCAATCATGAGCGCACCAATGGTTACCAATCCCATCCCGTGATCCTGCCCGGCGAAATAATTGGCTATAACCAGGATCAGTAATCCAAAAACAGCAAAGACCTCAATCAGCCGGCCGGGCACAGATTGCAAAGTCAGTTTGTTGGATAAATAGTGGTTTAACTTTCCCTGGAACCGGTAGTAACGGCTGGCGAAAAAATCATTTTTCAGATAAATATTACTTTCTATATAACCGGCCAATGCTTCCTGAAGATGCTGGATCGCTTTTTCACCCGCCATTTTTCCATGTTGAAGCGTGGCCTTCATCCTTCGTTTCATAAAAAATGAAATGAAAAATACCGGGGGTGTGAGGAATATAAGCAACAGGGGAAATAATAGTGGATTATATATAATGATCGCCACTACGGTGACCCCGATTAATACCAATTGGCTGAATATCTGTTGCATCCCATTCAATACATAATGACAAAATTCAATGGGCTGCTGACTTATCTTCCGGTTGATCACGGAGGAATCTATGTGTACATAATCCGGATAACTACCATTCAGGTAGCTGAGGAGTCCGTCCCTCGAAAGCCTGGAGGCAACCTGATATACAAAATCGTACTGTGCACCAGAAACGATTAATCCAAAAACATTTTTTATGGTAAAAAGCAGGAAAAAAAATACAATGACCAGGTAAGGAGATTTTACAAACAGGGGTAAAGAAAAAAAAACAACGGAAGAATCAGAGCTGTTATGGGAATAAAAACGGATAACATAGAGCAGCAATACCAGGAAACCGATATCCAGTATACTGATGATTACATCCGAGATGGAAAGTATCCAGAGTTTTCGTTTCTCCCCGGTGCTGAGAATATTGAAAATATCCTTTAGAATCCGATGCAAATGCTCAAATCGTTATTATTTGTCAGCAAGATCAATGGCAGAGTAAGATAAGACAGATTCGTCACTGCCAGACACAATAATCCGGCCAGCAAGATCCGGTTCGATTACAGCAATTACTACCGACTTTTTGGGGGATTCTGTGATTCCACTCTGCACCGGAGAGCGAAACGGCCAGTTGTCATTTAAGGATCGGGGGTCAGATACCCTGCTCGAAATTTAAATACCTCTGGCAACCATAATTATGATGAAATCGACGATCAGTAGGACAATGCCTACTGCAATAACCGATTTCATGTTAAGAAATTTCATACGGCTTAAGGGGGGTTTAGGGGTAATAAAGATAGAAAATGACAACTAAGAATCATAGTCCTACTGTGCAATTGGCGGGAATTGCTGTGTAAATGGCGGAAACCAATGATCAATTCATTGAATAATAATGAGTTATATTAAAGTAACTCCTTGAGATAACCTTCCAATAACAGTCATTTTTTGAGCAAAAATCATGGTTTTTAGTGAATTTTAACCCGTGAAAAGAGCCGGAGTTGAGTAGATTTCCCTGTCTATTTTAGACTATTATACGTATCAATTTCGAGTTTATACGATGCATCCTTTTGCAGCCGCCAGACATTTACGTAGTTAAATTTCCATTTCGAAGAATCTGCAAGCAAAGTAAATCCGTCACCGGTTTCATAAATGATCTCACGATTACCCCTGACATCATGAATATTAAAGACCAAATCCAAAGGCTTTTCCTTTAATCCGACAAAATGCTCCCAATCTTTACGTATACTGTCTTTTCCATCCAGGATGGCTCGGTCCGGCTGAACATATTGTGCGCTGTCAGAATAGATATCACCCAGCAGTGATGCATTTTTTGTTTTCACACCTTCGGAAAATAAATCATCATTCCTTCTCACAATTTTTCGCATCTCCTCTTTCGACAGGAAGGAATCAGGCTGCGTCTGCTGACAGGATACGATGATACAACACAAACAGAAGGAAATAAAAAAGCAGGCATTATTTTTCATGAATCGCTGTTTTCAATTATTACCCCGGCTGTTACCCTCAGATTCTGATCACTTCAAGAGCGATCTTCCAGCCATTTTTTTCAAACCTCCATATCCGCAGGTAACTGGCTTTTTTGGCGGATTCACCGATGCTGCCATATACCGCCGCCATATCACCGCCTGGTGAAACAAAGATTCCGGAGACATGATATAATGGAAGGGAAGGAAATGATTGGATCAAAAGCATTGCCCTGTCGGTACCCGTCACCATCTCGTGCTGTGGAAGATTCAGTATATAATGGCTGCTCCCAAATTTCAGGTAAGCATCACGAACATCTTTTTCAAACAACCCGATAAATAACCTTTCCAAATCTGCAAGTCCTGCTGAATCCGTATAGTGGGTAGCTTTAAATTTTGTTGCCAAAATCGTGTTAGCCATTTTTTCCGGCGCAACCGGGGCGTGTTTGTTTCCGATATCAACCAGGTACTTCCATTCACCGATATTGTTCTTATGCCATACCGTAGTATATTGCCCGGCTTCATCAACAGAATCCTGTAAAGACTTCGGGCGATGTTCATAATTTCCTGTTGTATATCCCCAGTCGCCGGATATGGACATTTCAGCATAGGTGGGTGCCCATGAAAATATGCCTTCAAAAGACGGATAAGAAGTCCAGAGCTGCTTTGCATTTGCTGGCCCTTTTTCAGTAAATTCTATTCCGCCGGGATCCACCCAGGCCAGGAATCCGTCACGTATTCCGAGTTTCAGACAGGATTGCTCAAATGCTTTTTCCGCTTTAATCAGTGCTTCCGCATTTTGCGCTTCTGTATGGCCAAAGAAAAAAAACAGCAGAAAAGAAATCATCACAAACCGCATCAGAAAAAATTTAGTAAATGTCCCTTTCAATCCTTCAGGTCGTTAAAAATATACTTAAATTATGAGTAATATATAGAACGGAATATTGAAACATGAAAACATCCATTCACATCCTGGAATTCCCTTCCAATCTGGGACTGATAGAACCCTCGCCCGGAAAAGAACCCGGGGTTCGCAGGCTCCCCGAATGGCTAAGAGATCAGGGATTTTACGATCTGATCTCTCGGGATCAAATCCATCAAATCCTTCCTCCGCCATATAGCATGCATCTTGACCCGGAGTCCCGGATCAGAAATGCGGATGCCATTGCAGACTATGCCGTAAAGCAGGCCGGTCTGGTGAAAGAACTGATTGACCGAAAAACATTCGTCCTGGCGAACTTAATGGGGAACAAATATTGTGCAGGTTTGGAAATTACGATCCTGGATCCTGACCTCGATCCCCAAGGACAATACACCCGTGAATTTGTGCGACATGTGGGTAACTGCATTCGTACCAGTTTGGCTAAACGTGATGAATCATAAAGGAAAAGACGAATTGCTTGAAAAAGCAGTGGAAATTATTAATTCAAAAAAATAATATCCTGAACCTTATTCTCCCAGATATGGATCTGCGATTTTTTTTGCTTTGTATGTAATATTCGTGAACCTCACTGAACATGATTCACCCGTTGGCGACTGGGCCAGGAAACCAACCTGCAATCCTTTATGGGCATCAAATTGGAGGTGCCTCACCAGGAACCAACTTTTACCTTCAGCCGAATAATACAGGGTAATCACATTTCCTGCTTTTGCCAGTTTATAAAAGACCTTATTTTTTGGCATCGACACGGAATTGCAATCATCCGAAATATTTTTGGTGACTACGCTCACAACACGCCTCGCTCCAGTATAATCATTTTCAAAACAAAATTTGATCCAGTTTAAACTGTCCTGACGCAACACAATGGCGCCGCCATCCCATTTGTTGGCAAACGCATGTTCTATGGATGCGGTTAGCACAAAATCCTCATCCGGATAAAACATCAGTTTCGGCGCATTGTCCGTATTATAAGTCACATTCGGATCCCTGAACATATCTGTCTTACCGCCGGCGGATAATTCCAAGGTGTCTTTCCGTATAGAAAACTTTTTCGGGGCATTTTCCCAAAACAACCCATGTGGAATGGATTGTATATACAGGGAATCGGGTTTCTGTGCCTGCACATTCAGATAAAACACAGAAAGTAAAAATAAACCTGAGGCAAATTTGAACATAACCCGCAGTTGGAAATTTTAGTTACCCAGTCTTATTATTTTACGAATCTGGATAAACAGGTACAAAAGTACAAACCAAACCGCAATGATAATCGAATAGGCCATCCATTCCAGCCAGAGCGGCGACCATCCCCTTCTGGCAAACAAAGATCTTTCATTGAACGGGGCCTGGTACCTGGCTACCGTACCCCAGGGAACTGTTTTTTCGGTTGTCAGGTTCCCGTACACATCGTTGTCTTCCACTTTGGCAATCAAAATGAGGTTACCCAGTGAATCACCCGGCAGGTTCAACAGTTTAAAGTCCGCGTTCACCATACCCAGGGAATCTGTTGTATAGGTCGGGGTTTCATTTACATTTAAATCTCCACCCAGTCTTTTTACAGCCAGTTTCATATCGACTCCTTTAACAGGAACCCAAAGCGAATCTTTTAGTTCTAACAAGGTTGCGACGATTTTTTTATCCTCAGCCGTATCTATTTTAATTCTTGACTTGGAGAGATCAACACTCGTTTTAACCGCGTCAAACAATCTGGAAGAATCAGAAACGGCCAGGAAGGTCTGCCTCGGAGATTTATTCCATTCATCTTTCGCAATGGGAAGAATTAAGAGGGACGCCTGACCTTTTTCGTTGGTTATCGCTTTCCCGATTAAATTTGCCGGACCCTCCGAAGAAATATAGAAACTGACCGGAACGCCACCAACGAATTTGAATTTCCCATTGACTTTTGTCTTGGTAGCGGCTTTCAGATACTGCATCTGGTTATTATCATTATAATAACCCAGGTTCAATATCAGGCTCGCTTTGGTTGTACCCTGGCAGAAACATGCTTCTGTGAAAAAAAAAGAGATTCCCGCAAGCAGGGCAATTTTAATGTTTCTCATCCTGTTCAGTTTCTGTAATGGTTTCCTGTATAGGAATGATTGGAAATATCCTGGCAAATATTGTAATGATCAGCAAAAATCCGGCTAGGGAACCGATCGCAATGGCCCATTCTTCCCAGCTTGGAAAATAATGACGATAGGATTCCGGTACATCGCGCATGGGTAAAAACGGGTGCAGCAGGGTAGGTGTAACAATCAGGTATCTTTTGAACCAGGATCCTACAACTACGAGGGCACCCGCAACGAATGCAGGGAACGGCCTCCTCCCCTTTCTGTTAATCAGGATCAGAATAGGCAAAAACATTGAAGTGGAAATGGCAAACCAGAAAATTCTGGAATACTCCCCGGTAAATAATCCCAACAAATGATCTGCATCTGTTTTTTTCATCTTAAATGCCGGAACCAGGAATTCATTGACGTTAAAATAAAGATATATCAGGGCAAGCATAACCACAATTTTACCCATCCTGTCAAAATTGTTTATGGTGATATATCTTTCAAGTTTATATGCTTCGCGAAATACATACATAGCTACTAATACAGCACCTGCCCCTACAAGAAATGCTCCCGAGATAAAATATGCCCCGAAATTGGTACTGTCCCAGCCCGGTCTATAGGTGGTAGCAAAAAGCCAGGATGTTACTGTATGAATCGCAAAGGCTACCGGAATTATGGTAATGGACAAAATATGGACGGACCGGCGACTGATTTTCTTTTGCTGAGCTGTATTTTTCCAGAAGGAACCAAGGAACGCATACAACTTTTTAAGACGGCTTCCTGAACCCTTACCTGAGCTCAACATGATTGTAAAGTCCGGCAAAAGGGGGAAATACAACAAGAGCAGACTGATAAAAAAATAGGTGGTAATAACAATAACATCCCAGATAATCGGCGACTGGAGTCGCCCATGTAAAAACAGGTTATAAAACCTGTCGGGTCTGCCCATATCCACCACAATAATAATGGAAGCGAAAGTAATGGCAGAAACAGCAATTATTTCAGCGATTCTCGTTAATGGGGTACTCCATTTTACATTCGACAGGCGAAGAACAGCTGTAATAAGAGATCCTACCAGACTTATAGCGACAAAAAAAACAAAATTAGAAATATAAATTCCCCAGGAAGCATAGTCCCGCATGGAGGTTACGATCAGTCCTTCGGATAACTGACGTACATACGCGATTGATCCAATAACACAAATGATCAATAATGACGCAACCCAAATTTTTCCTTTCCTGCCAAAGCGCTGGGGCAGCAGGTCGTCTATAATTTTCTGTCTGGCTGAAATGTCCACGGCTTATATTTTTGCTTTTTCTTTTTTCGCTTCCTGCGGGTCATCATCGTCTTCAAAAGGGAAATTCCTGTTAACGGGAGGTAAATAATATACACTGGGTTTGGTTCCCAGGTCTTCCATTAAACGATAACCTGCTTTGTCCCGTATCAACTCACTGAACCGGAAAGTTTCCGCACCATTCGTTACAGAGTCTTCCACCATATCTCCGAAAAAGAAAACTCCATTGGGACAGGCAGATACACAGTGGGGCAGTTCGCCTTTCCTGGTCATATCCGCACAAAAATCGCATTTACTTACAGTTCCTTTTTTTTGCGGAACACTGGTTTCGCAGGAATAGGGTTTGGCCGCAATCTCTTTGGGAATCTGAGGTTCTTCCCAATTGAATACGCGCGTGGAATAAGGACAGGCAGCCATGCAAAAACGGCAACCAATACACCGGTCACTATCAATCAGCACGATCCCGTCTTCCCGTTTAAATGTTGCATCAACAGGACAAACTTTCACACAGGGTGGTTCGTCGCAATGCATACAGGTGGTAGGTTCCCAGTAAGGAGCCGTTTGATCAGCGTCCTTCATAGGATAAACCTTAATCCAGTTCTCTCCGGGATTCAGGTCATGGGCATGGTTACAGGCCGTCTGACATGCTTTTACACTTTTGCACCTGGACAGGTCAATGACCATAACAAATTTCTTTCCCGGAATTCCGATACGTGCTTCCATATTGGAGACGGGCGGCAAATCGGCCACGGGTTTCAAAAAGGCCTCATCCACTTCAATCACCTCGCCGTCTACGGAAAGAAGTTTCACCATTTTACCGGAAGGTTTGGTCATCGCAGTCACCCCGTCTTCGAAGGGATTCTGCTCAGTGGAACACCCGGATAATACAGTTCCCGCCAGTAAACCGGTTAAAAGGAAATCTCTTCTGGATGTATCGTTTGTATTCATTTTAGTTAGAATGACGATTATAACTTTTTGATCCAGCCTTGCAGGTCCTGGTCGGAAATCTTCCCCAATGTTGATTTGATTTGAGCGATATCCACTTCCACCAGTCTTCCGTCCTGCGAAAGAAGTTTCATAGTTTCTTTTTGCACCGGAGGGGCGCAGGATATCACCGTTTTCTTTTTATTGAAAACTCCGGTCCTCCAGATGGAAAAAAGCGATAATATCCCGATTCCGGTCAGGAGTTTTCTCCTGGATTTCAATTCCCCGGATGTTGATTCAATTTCTTTCATGTAATGATTTGATATGGAACAGTGGGATCACCGGCCATTATTTTTTTAATGTCCGCATATAATTCACCAGGTCCCAGATATCATCTGCATCCGGAATTTTTTTCTTGAAACTGGGCATATCATCCCGGCCTTCGGATATTTTGTAAAACATACTCCCGTCCGATTGGGATTGAGCGGAAGCAATGGTCAGGTCGTTCGGCTGCGTTTTCAGCTGCGCTGCCTTAGTTCCGTCTCCCAGCCCGGTTTTACCGTGGCAGGATGAACAATGTTGACTCCATAGAGCCTTACCCGCTGAAATGGATTCGGCTGATGATTTTACAGGGTTTGGTGTTTTCGCTGCCTTGTCAGGTACAGGCCATGGCTTTGGTTGTTGGTTGGCTTTGAACGCAGCAGTTAACAGGAAGAGACCTGAAACAACAATAATAATGGAGACTTTCATAATTGATTAATTTGTTTAATAGAAAACATTTTTTGCTATTGTAGAAAGTTATTAAAAATTCCACAGTCTTGAGATTATAAATCCTATAAGAAACTGACCCTGCTTGTAATTGTTCTGATTAAAAAAAGCATTGTCAGTTGGCATCGTATATCCATAATTGCCAGCGAAAATCTGGAAGTCATGTCCGCTGGTCGACATTTCCAGCCCGAAGCTGATATTGGGGCGCGGGTTGTTCATGGCATTTTGTGTCAACGGTTGATCGAAATCCACAATGAATGCCATACCGGGAGTAATCTGATACCTTCCTCCGGCACAGAATGTCCAGTTATTGTTTTGCATCTGGGACTGAATCTTGCCGGTCGAATCATAGTAGCCAGGCACATTGTTGAAGTGCGTGATGGCGATACCGGCCTGCAGGGATAGTTTATCATTTATCTTCCTGGCAACCAGGAGTTGATTGTAATAACTAAACCGGTCAGAGGTCTTAACGATTAAATTACCTGTTGTTGCTTTTGTTGTATTCATGACCGCCAAACCATAATAAGTGATGGAAAGAGGCATCGAGCCATCCCTCGTTTGCTTGAGTATGGCATATTTTACATTTCCATTCACTTCCATATTATAATTGCCAAATCCAAATCCGAGCTGAAGATCCTTGACAGGTACATAGGTCATCGCAAACTGCATATTCGCCAGCTGGAAAACACCGAAAAAATTGGAAATTC
>DATCAO010000272.1:0-3331 GCA_036512575.1 Puia sp. | reverse complement strand
AGAAATTGTTCAGGGGCATCGGACGGCAGAAGAAGCGACGATCAATACCAGAGGAATGAAAATGATTCAGTCATTCGATTGTAAGGCCTGTCATGGGGAATACAAGAAATCCATTGGCCCGTCATTTTACCAGGTTTCCGTGAAATACAAAGGAGATAAAACGGCGCTGGAAAGACTGACGAAGAAAGTGATCTCCGGCGGCAAAGGCGTTTGGGGTGAAGTACCCATGGCTCCGCATCCCACGCTTTCTACGGATGATGCGGCTGAGATCGTCAAATATATTTTGAGTCTGTCCAGCCCAAAACCCAAAGTAAAATCATTACCTGCACAGGGAACTTATACGACGATCAAACAACCGAACGACAAGGGACTCGGCGTATATATTTTTCGCGCATCGTATACTGACAAAGGTGCCAATGGATTACCAGGCGTGAGTTCTGAAGAGACATTCACTTTACGAAATGCCAAAATCAATCCCACCCGTTATGATGAAGTGGTGGATGCGAATAAGATGAGTTATGGCGGCAACAGTTTTATCATACCTTCTAAATCCGGAAGTTATATCGGCCTCAAACAAATCGACCTGACCGGTATCAGCAAGATTGAATTCACTGCCATGGCACCCAAGGCACAATTGAATGCGGAGGGTGGCACGATTGAATTGCATATCAATGCTCCCAATGGTGAACTCCTGGGGCAGACACCGTTCATTGGCGGCGGCGGCGGTGACCTCGGCGGCAAACCCCTGTCTCTTGAAGTGAAGCCGACAGAAGGTATGCATGATATTTACCTGGTTTTCAAAAATCCGAATGCCAAACCGGGTTCCTCGCTGATGGTTGTGATGAGCACCACGTTCAAAACGGATGAAACTGCCAGTCCGGTCAACGCGCCGCCGATTCCAAAGGTTGATCTGAATGACTTTGTAGGCAAATATAAAATGACCGGATTGCCATTCCCTTATATCGACGTAAGCATACAGGATGGCAAACTGAACATGAAGGCCGGAGAGCAGGCGGGTGCGGTGTCAGCGACAAAGGAAGCAGATCATTTCACTTCAACCGAAGGCGCAACCATTTTCTTTATCCGGGATGCAAATAAAAAAGTAGTCAAACTGCAACTGGATGCCAACGGTTTTACATTTGATGGGGTGAAGGAATAAGGGTATTATTTTTCCTCTCTCCTCATTAGTCAAAAAAAGAAGCGGGTACCGAAGTACCCGCTCACAGGACTAAAACAGAGATTAATTAATTAATCACTATTTCTTTTTTTTCATTTTCTTTTCCTTCGATGACAGGAAGGCTGATCTCAAGCACACCGTCTGCATATTTAGCAGTGATGTTCGCAGAGTCAATGCTGTCATTTAAGGTAAAAGTTCTCCTGAAGCCACCCCGGCTATATTCCCTGAGAATCCATTCCGGACGCGGAAAGCCTTCAGGCGGGCTGTAAGATACAGTGAGTTCATTTCCGTTCATGTCCAGATGGAAATGCTCCCTGATGCGTCCGGGAGCAAACACCAGCAATTCATAGCTGTTGTCAGTTTTGAAAATGTTCACGGCTGCGCGTTGCATGGTGCGCGTGAACTGTTGTCGGTTTCCGTAGTTGTTGCCTTTTGCGGCCCATGACTGATTGTAGTACATGTTTTTTCATTTTAAATTAAAAAATAGTTGAACAGTATCTTTAATCTAAATATGATGCCGGGAAATTATGTATGTAATTATGTCAGGAAGAAGGTCCTTTCATAACCCTGATCAACATATTTACAGAGTATTTATCCGGGTGCCGGTTTATTTACCATAAAATGGTTTGTTCGAATCTGATTCAGGGGGCGCACCGTATGTTTATTGATGTGGATCAGAACCCTACTTTTATGTGCAGCAGGCTTATTTCAGTCTGTTTTGTGCTGTACCCAGGCTATGGATAATAATTTGTCGTTTAGAAATATTCCCAGAGATAAATATTTTAGGATCAACTACGAAAATGATTTTTTTGCAGCCTTCGACAGGGATTATACTCAGGGAATTCTGATTGAAAAAGTGCATCCGGTTCTAAGCAAGTTTCCGTTAATGCAGATACTCTGGCATCCGCTAAACAGTGAAACGAAATTTGGATTGGCTATCGAGCACAATGCCTATACGCCAAATGCCATTGACCAGTACAGCATACAGTATGGTGACCGGCCCTACGCCGGCGTGTTACTTCTCAAAAATTTTCTGATCGCCGATAATTTTTACCGAAGGCAAAGGATCAGTGTTTCATTTAGCACTGGTGTCATAGGCCCGGCGGCTGGCGGGGAACAAATGCAACGCACCATTCACCACTGGATTAGTTATATTCAACCAGAAGGATGGCATAATCAGATTCAGAATGATTTGTTGTTGAATTATCAGGTAAGCATAGAGAAGGAAATAGTTCAGTATCGGAATAATTTTTTAATTTCTTTATACGGGTTGGGCAGGCTGGGTACCTTGAGTGATAAAATCTCAACAGGATTTACTTCCAGTCTTGGGAATTTCAAATCACCATTTTCCAGTCAGAAACTATTAGATCGTCATGTTCAGTGGTATGTCTATTTTCACTTAACCGGGAGTGCTGTGGCTTATGATGCAACCCTTCAGGGAGGTCTTTTAAATCATTCCAGTTTATATACCATTGATGCATCGGATATTTGCCGGTTTACGTTTCAGAATAAATTCGGCCTCGTATTGCTGTTCCGGTCATTATACCTGGAATATTACCGAACCGGGTCGACAGAGGAATTTAAAACCAGTATCTACCATCGAACGGGAGGACTACAGATTGGTTTCGGATTTTAGTTTGCTAAAGATGGTCGAATTATTAGCCGCCATAGGGAGCAGGCCTTAAGGCTTGTCAATGAAATAAAGTAAACAGATGGTATAGAAAGGTTGCCCATTTGCTGAACAATTTTATGATTTGAAATCCCCTTTTTTATAGTCGAAAAGGAAATTCGTATAATCCTTCTTTACCGTATGAGAATAGTTTGTCGCATATTTTAATACAGGTTCCTGCCATTCTTTATTTTCACCCAGTCCGATGAGTTCATCGGTAATTGCCGAGCCCTGCCTTCCTGAACTTCTTAGTTGTGATGATGCAGTGAGCATGGCCATATCGTTTATGACCTGGTAAATATTCCGGTACTCCTTTTTGATCAATTTGAAATTGATACTGTCTTTGGTTGGCTGCATTTCCTGCATCACATAAGTTTCTCCTTTAAAAACAGAGGTACTTAACAAGGCCGGCGGACGGTTTTGCATTCGCTCCTGTATAGATACGATCCGCTTAGATTCATTGGTCCAATCGGGTTGTTTGATCC